>NZ_LR722995.1:0-127516 GCF_902500275.1 Brevibacterium sp. Marseille-P9724
TCGGCATCGGGCGCTGGCTCGTGGTCTCCGTGGGTCTCGCCGGGGCCGGCTACGGGCTCTTCGCATCCGTCCGCTCGGCCGCCGGTCTCGTGGAGACGTGGAAGGGCCGCGGGTTGCCGAAGTGGCCTCGCTGGCACAGATAGCGCATCGTGTGTCTGCTTCGACTCAGTCCGAGGAGTGCGCGGCGAGCAGGCCGATGAACTCGTCAGCGGCGTCAAGCTGCTTGGCAAGCTTCGCGCGGCGTTCATCCGCGTCGGTGCGGAAATCGTTCAGCGCCCGCCGGGCGCTCTCGGCGGCAGCACCGACGCCATCCGCGCCGTCGAGCGCCCGGAGCAGGTCGCCCATCTGATCGAGCGAGTATCCCAGTGGCTTCATGCGCCGGATCAGCAGGAGTCTGCCGAGATCGCCCTCAGTGTAGAGCCGGAACCCGCCCTCGGAGCGTCCGGAGGGCGTCAAGAGTCCGATCTCGTCGTAGTGGCGGATCGTGCGCTGCGACAGAGCTGTCCGCTCAGCCAGCTCTCCGATGTGCATCATTCCCGCTTCGGGCACGGAGGCCTCCTCATCTCATCGTCTCAGTTCGACACAACTCTCACGTTACGTTAGTGTTGACTCTCGTGTCCACATGAGCTGGACATGCCTCCGCCGTGGCGATCTATCACCAGGCGAAGCCGCGCGTTGTCGCGCACCACCAGACATTCTCCGCTCTCGGCCTGAGAGCGCCGCCCTGAACAGATGGAGGTACCGCATGGCCGTGCCCACTGCGACCAAAGAAGACAAGGGTCGGTACCGGCCCGAACCGTCGGTGCTCACCGCACTGAAGACCCCGCGCATCCTCACCCGCGAAGTTCTCGCAGGCCTGGTCGTGGCGCTGGCGCTCATTCCTGAGGCGATCTCGTTCTCGATCATCGCGGGCGTCGATCCACGTGTGGGCTTGTTCTCCTCATTCGTGATGGCAGTGTCCATCGCGTTCCTCGGTGGCAGACCCGCCATGATCACCGCGGCGACGGGCGCTATCGCTCTCGTTATCGCCCCCGTCGCCCGCGACTACGGCTTGGACTACTTCATCGCGACGGTGCTTCTGGCTGGGGTCTTCCAGATCCTCCTCGCCCTCTTCGGAGTCGCCAGGCTCATGCGATTCATCCCGCGCAGCGTCATGGTCGGCTTTGTCAACGCGCTGGCGATCCTCATCTTCATGGCACAGGTGCCCGAACTCATCGGCGTGCCCTGGATGGTCTACCCCCTCGTCGCGGTCGGGCTGCTGATCATGGTCTTCATGCCGAAGATCACCAAGGTCATACCGGCCCCACTGGTCTCGATCGCTCTGGTGACCGCCGCCGTGGTCGTCTTCGCGATCAACGTACCCGCTGTCGGCGACAAGGGTGAGCTGCCGCGCAGCCTTCCCGAGCTGTTCATACCGAATGTGCCGCTGACATGGGAGACTTTCACGATCATCGCGCCGTTTGCCCTCGCGATGGCGCTGGTAGGCCTGATGGAATCGATCATGACGGCGAAGCTCGTGGACGATGTGACCGACACCCACTCAAACAAGACCCGGGAGAGCTGGGGGCAGGGCGTCGCGAACCTGCTCTCCGGCCTGTTCGGCGGCATGGGCGGCTGCGCGATGATCGGGCAGACCATGATCAACGTGAAGGTGTCCGGGGCCCGCACCCGCATCTCGACGTTCCTCGCAGGTGTGTTCCTCTTGGTCCTCATCGTCGCCCTCGGCGACATCGTTGCGATCATCCCCATGGCGGCGCTGGTCGCGGTGATGATCATGGTCTCCGTAGGTACCTTCGACTGGCACTCCATCAAGCCCTCCACCCTGCGCCGGATGCCTAAGAGCGAGACGACCGTCATGGTCATCACCGTCGCCGTCGTCGTCGCCACCCACAACCTCGCCGTCGGTGTCGTCGTCGGCGTGTTCGTCGCCTCTGTGATGTTCGTGCGCCGCGTCGCCCACCTCATCGACGTAAAGCGTGAGATCACTGAACATGATGGCGCTCGGATCGCGCATTACACAGTCGAGGGTCAGCTCCTGTTCGCCTCCAGCAACGACCTCACCACCATGTTCGAGTACGCCGACGACCCTGACCGAGTCATCATCGACCTCACGAGATCCCACATCTGGGATGCCTCCACCGTCGCGGCGCTCGACGCAATCGCGACCAAATACGAACAGCACGGCAAGGCGGTCGAGTTCGTCGGGATGAACGAGTTCACGACTGCGTTCCACGCCCGGCTCACGGGAGGACTCGGCAACGGTCACTGACAGGGGCTCGGGTGGGCCAGTCGGTCACGTTGGGGGCAACCGCGGCGCAGCCGCGGGCGGCAGCCGCTATCCAACGTCACAACCCCGATATGCGCTAACGCAGGTCGATGACACCGGTGCCGACTTCGATCTTGCGCGTCTTGGCCGCAATCGTCGCCAGCAGCGGCATGGGCGAACCCGACTGCGGCGCAAAGTGGTGAACACGGAAATAGGCGCCGTTGACACCAAAATCGTCAGCACCCTGCGCGATATCAACCGCGTCAGTGAGCATCTGTTTGGCATCAAGGTCACTGCCCGGCGCGTAATGCCCGAAGCTGAGGAATCCAAAAGACTTCATGCCGGCCAAAGAAAGTTGAACCTTTGACTATTCCCCGTGGATTGAATCTGATCCGAAAACAGCTGTCCCTGGTTATGTCAGTGCCTCAGTGCACACTGAGGACATGACTACAGCAGCACTCATAACCGCCGTCGTCGCAGCGATCGTCTTCCTTGCGCTCGGTGCTGTTATCGGCTACCTGTTCGGATCAGCACGCACCCGCTCGGAAATGTCCACCAGGCTTGCTCGAGCGGAAACAGCCCGGCAGCTTCTGACTGACCGTTCCGAAGCACTGGAGGCTGATGCGCGCCTAGCCGGTGAGCTCACCGGTGCCGTCGGACCACTTGCCGCCGGGGTGCGCCGGCTGCAGGAAGACCTCACGGAAACAGAGCGTCAGCGCATCGAACAGATGACCAAGCTGAGTGAACAGCTCACTCACCTCAGCCAGCAGAATCGGGATCTTCGCGAATCCACCGGACGGCTGGGCCAGGTGCTCAACGCAACCTCATCCCGCGGTGCGTGGGGTGAGGTTCAACTGCGCAGGATCGTCGAATATGCAGGCATGCTTCCACACGTCGACTTCGACACTCAGGTCAGCGTCACCACAGCAGATTCCGCGCTCCGCCCCGACATGGTCATCAGCCTGCCCCACGGCGGGACCATCGTCGTCGATGCAAAAGCACCGCTGTCAGCACGCCTGCGGGCAGAAGAGAACGGCAAGCCCGCCGCAGACGAACACGCGCGCGCTTTTCTACGGCACGTCGACTCGCTGGCATCAAAGGAGTACTGGAAGCAGTTCGCCGCTTCCCCCGACTTCGTCGTCTGCTTTGTGCCCAGCGATTCTCTCCTGTCAGAGGCCGCGACCGCTTACCCACAGCTCATCGAACAGGCAATGTCGCGCAATGTCGTCATCGCCTCCCCTTCGACCCTCCTCGTGCTGTTGAAGACCGCGGCCATGGGCTGGAGGCACGAAGCCATCAGCAGCTCCGCAGAAGAAGTCCTGCAGTTGGGCCGAGAACTCTACGACCGCGTGGGGACCCTTACCGGTCATGCAGCTCGGGTCGGCACCGCACTGCAGCGAGCGGTCGGTGATTACAACACGTTCATCGGGTCCTTTGAAAGCCGGTTCCTGGTGACCGCACGGAAGTTCACCCACACTGGCCTGAGTACCGAGGACATCGATGCCCTCCCCGGTCTCGACGCCGCCGTGCGCAAACCCAGCGCAGACGAACTCAGCCGGCCAGATCACTGATCTGGTCGGCTGAGCGGCAGGCTGTGTGAGGGTTAAGAAAGGTCAGCGCAGGTCGTGTTCGCGGTCCGCGCCGTCCTTCTTGTTCGACGTCTTGTGGCCAGCGGCCTTGAGGTCCTTGCGCAGTTCGCGCGGCAGCGAAAACATCAGATCCTCAGTGGCGGTCTGCACTTCTTCAACATCCGTGTAGCCGTACTCGGCCAGCAGCTTGAGCACACCCTGCACCAGAATGTCCGGGACAGAAGCACCGCTTGTCACACCGACGGTGGCGACACCGTGGAACCACTCTTCGTCGACCTCACGGGCGAAGTCCACCCGGTGTGCGGCCTTCGCTCCGGCTTCCAGCGCAACTTCGACAAGACGCACTGAATTCGACGAATTCGCCGAACCCACAACAATCACCAAATCCGCCTGGGGTGCGATCTTCTTCACCGCAACCTGACGGTTCTGCGTGGCATAGCAGATGTCGTCACTCGGCGGGTCCTGCAACTGCGAGTAGCGCTCGCGCAGAATATCGACCGTTTCCATTGTTTCGTCGACCGACAGAGTGGTCTGCGAAATCCAAATGAGCTTCTCGGGATCACCCAGATCGACCGCGCGGGCTTCATCTGGGTTCTGCACGAGAACAATATCGTCGGGCGCTTCCCCCATCGTGCCCTCGACCTCTTCGTGGCCTTCGTGGCCCACAAGCACGATCAGGTACCCCTCTTTGGCAAAGCGAATGGCTTCGCGGTGCACCTTGGTCACCAGAGGGCAGGTGGCGTCAATCGTTTCCAGATTGCGCGCAGCCGCCTTGGCGTGCACCTCCGGAGAAACACCGTGGGCAGAGAACACCACGCGCTTGTTTTCGGGAACATCATTGGCGGAATCAACGAAGATCGCGCCGCGCTCGGTGAGAGTCTCAACAACATGGCGGTTGTGGACGATCTCCTTACGAACATAAACGGGCTCACCGTAGTGTTCAAGGGCACGTTCAACGGCGATCACAGCACGATCAACGCCCGCACAATAACCGCGGGGAGCCGCCAGCAGAACCTGCTTAGCGCCCTCGGGCTGTCGAATTTCACTCGGCTCTTTGCGCACACGAGGCATGGCCGGCATAGGAACGCTCACAGTACTCACACCACCATTGTAAGAAAGCGCCTATGAGAATTCGGTGTCAGCACCGGACGCTAGACTTCCCGACAACCCCAAGCGACGACAACAGAAGCGGAGACGGCGTGGCACAGCGCATCAGCGGAACCCCGGGAACTCTCGGCGCAGACACCCCGCGTCCGCTGCCCGAAATGGCAGGCGACACCACCGCGGACAACCCGTGGCCCCTTGCTCTTCTGTCACGCAAAATGAAGGAATACATCGACCGCATGTCCACCGTGTGGGTCGAAGGGCAGGTCATCCAGTTCAACCGGCGCGGCCGCGTCAGCTACTTCACGCTGCGCGACCTCAACGAAGAAATGTCGCTGCCCGTGCAGGTCTTCAACGACGTCCTCGAAAGGCTCGAATCTCCCATCGAAGAAGGCTCCCATATTGTCGTGCAGCTCAAAGCCGACTTCTGGGGCAAAGCCGGACGCCTGTCAATGCGAGCACGCGACATCCGCCCGGTAGGTCTGGGTGAACTCCTGGCCCGCCTAGAGCGCCTGCGGCGCCAGCTGGCCGCAGAGGGCCTTTTCGACTCGGCGGCCAAACAGCCGCTGCCGTTCCTGCCGGGCAGAATCGGCTTGATCACCGGACGCAACTCCGATGCCGAAAAAGACGTTCTGCGCAATGCGGCACTGCGCTGGCCTGCCGTGCAGTTCGAAGTGCGCAACACAGCTGTCCAGGGCACAGCAGCGGTCGGGCAGATCGTCAGCGCACTGCGGGAACTCGACAGTGACCCAAGCGTTGACGTCATCGTCATAGCCCGCGGCGGAGGCAGCATGGAAGACCTCCTGCCCTTTTCAAATGAAACGCTCATACGCGCAGTCTCCGAAGCTGCGACACCTGTGGTTTCTGCCATCGGCCACGAAGCCGACAGCCCCATCCTCGACGAAGTCGCCGACCTGCGCGCGTCCACACCGACCGACGCCGCCAAACGCATCGTGCCGGATGTCCACGAAGAGAACATGAAGATCCTCCAGGCGCGCGCCCAACTGGACGGAGCGCTGGAAAGGTTCATAGCCCGCGAACTGACAGCGCTGGAATCCGTGCGCTCCAGACCGGTGCTTGCCGAACCGCAGCAGATGATCAGCACGCGCCAACAGGATGTCGAAAGCTGGCGTGAACGCGCCTGGCAGCTGGGCAGTGCGGCAGTTCAGTCCGGCTTGGCCGAAGTACAGCACCTGCGCACTCAGGTTCGTTCGCTCTCACCGCTGAACACCCTTGCTCGCGGATACGCCGTGGTGCAGAAGGCAGACGGCGCCGCCGTGCGCACAGCAGAAGAACTCGCGCGCGGCGATCACCTGACCATCACCGTCGAACGCGGCGTCTTCACCGCCGACGTCACCGAAATCACCAATACCGACGGCCCCGGACGGCCCACAGAAGGAAACGATTCACATGACTGACAGCAACACTGCACCGACCGATCTCCAAGAGATGAGCTACGAACAGGCTCGCGAAGAACTCGTCACGGTGGTTCGCACGCTCGAAGGCGGCAATCTGCCACTGGAAGAATCACTGCGCCTGTGGCAGCGGGGAGAAGAACTCGCAGACAGGTGTCAAGCGTGGCTCGACGGTGCCCGCGAAACCCTCAGCAAAGCCCAGGCCAAACGCGAAAACGGCGCAGAAGCAGCTGAATAACAACCGCGATCGACGGCAACGAGCCGTTCGCTGATCCTCAGTCACCGCGCTGGCAATCAGCCTTGGGCCGACCTCAGCTGTTCAGATGCTCGACTGCCTGCTCCGCATAGGCGTGATAGCTCTCCCACCGGGCTGATCCCTTGAAGACGATCGTCGTACCACCGATCTTGCCGACAAGCGCCTGCTGGGTGAGGTCCTTCGATTCGTATTCAGTGAACGTCACCCCGTCGATCTTGGATTCCCCGCGCTCAACAGCACCGTCGAGAACAGAAGTCAGCCAATCATCGTCGCCCTGAGACTGCCGCACAGAAATCCACTGATCCTGCGGACCGACCATCGACACGTACCACGTGTCGGTCTCCGGCCGACCCATCTTGGTGAAGTGAGCGTCGTTGGCTTTCCAGTCCTCAAGCAGCTGCGGGGTGTAGACGCTGAAGCCGGCGTGATCTTCGGCTGTCTTGCCAATCGACGTGACATCGACATCGCGCGTGGGGTCGCCCTTCGGCTGCGGAGCGAGCATAAGAACAGCGAACACAACTCCGAAGCAGATGACCAGGGCGATGATCATGTTGACCCAGTTCGACTTCAGGCGAATCTGGCGCATTTCTTCCCGCGAACCGGGAACGGGCTTCTTCTCAGACACGCCCCCTATTGTCTCTGAGTGCAAGACCGAGCGCACACCCACCCGCCGCTTCGCCCAGCTGAGTTCGCTGTGTCACAGCCGGGTGGCACAATAAGCTGTATGAGCACCAGCGAAACACCGGCAGACAACCCGACTGTCAAAAACCACCACAACGGCGGGCGGGCTTCCGCCCCTCCCCAAGCCGTCACCGACGAATGGACCCAGCGCCTGCGCACACAGGCCGGAGAACCCGACCGCAACCTCGCTCTCGAACTTGTCCGCGTCACAGAAGCCGCCGCAATCGCCGCAGCCCCGTGGGTAGGCCGCGGCGACAAACTCGCCGCTGACGGCGCTGCGGTTGCCGCTATGCGCAACGTCATCTCCACCGTCACCATGAACGGAACCGTGGTGATCGGCGAAGGCGAAAAAGACGAAGCCCCCATGCTGTACAACGGAGAAGCCGTCGGCAACGGCGACGGTGCTCTGTGCGATGTCGCGGTTGACCCCATCGACGGCACAACGCTGACCGCCAAGGGCATGCCGAACGCCATTTCCGTTATGGCGGTTTCCGAAGACGGCTCCATGTACGACCCTTCGGCAGTCTTCTACATGGAAAAGCTCGTAGTCGGCCCCCAAGCTGCCGACTACGTTGACCTCCGCCTGCCGGTGGACGAAAACATCCGGCGCGTTGCCAAGGCCAAGGGCAACCCCGGCAACCCGTCCGCCGTCACCGTCGTCGTCCTCGACCGCCCCCGCCACAAAGACCTCATCCAGCAGATCCGCGACGCCGGGGCACGCGTCAAGCTCATCTCTGACGGCGACGTCGCAGGCTCCATAGCCGCCTGCCGGCCCGGCACCGGAATCGACATGCTCATGGGCATCGGCGGAACCCCCGAAGGCATCATCTCCGCGTGTGCGATCAAAGCGCTCGGCGGTGTCATTCAGGGCCGCCTGTGGCCGCAGGACGAAGCTGAACGCCAGGGCGCAGTCGACGCTGGTCTCGACGTTGACCGGGTGCTCAGCACGGACGACCTCGTAACCGGCGACAACACGTACTTCGTCGCCACCGGAATCACCGGCGGCGACCTCCTGAGCGGCCTGCGCTACGAAGGCAAGCGCGTTGTCACCGAATCACTCGTCATGCGCTCGAAATCCGGCACCGTCCGCACCGTCATGGCCGAACACCTCTTGGAGAAGACCCACTCCTACGAAGAAGCGGCCAAAGAAGCCGCTGAGCGAGGACTGGTCTGATGCCCGCACGCGATATGACTCCGCAGCAGGCGCTTGAACACCTCATGGAAGGCAACAAGCGCTTCGTTGCCGACACTCCGTCGCACCCCAACCAGAACTCCAAGCACCGCAGCACGCTGACCGACCACCAGCACCCGTACGCAACGCTGTTCGGCTGTGCCGATTCTCGCGTTGCCGCCGAAATGATCTTCGATGTCGGGCTGGGCGAAATGTTCGTCGTCCGCACCGCCGGCCAGGTCACAGACGCGGTCACCATCGGCAGCCTCGAGTATGGTGCATCCAACCTCGGCACTCCCCTGCTGATCGTGCTCGGCCACGACAGCTGCGGTGCGGTGACAGCCGCGGTCGAATCCCTCGAAAGCGGTGAAACGCCCAACGGATTCGTCTACGACGTCGTCTCACGGCTCCTGCCGACCGTCATCCACGCTCGCCGGGACGGCTTCGACGACATCGGCGGCGCTGTGCACCAGAACACCGTCGACACGGTGCACCTGCTGTACGAACGCTCTCAAATCCTCAAAGAGCTGGTCGACTCAGGCCAGCTCATGATCGTCGGCATGACCTACAAGCTCAAGGACGGCCGCGCGAAGATCGTCGCTCAGATCGGCGGCGAAGCGGCCACAGACAAGCAACTCACGGAGGCAGCACAGTGACAGAATTCCGCATCGAACACGACACCATGGGCGAAGTCAAAGTCCCCAAGGACGCCCTCTACGCCGCACAGACCCAGCGCGCCGTAGAGAACTTCCCCATTTCGGGCAAAACCCTCGAAACCGCCCACATTGCAGCTCTCGGCCAGGTGAAGAAGGCCGCAGCCCGGGCCAACCAGGAGCTCGGCGTTCTTGACGCCGAACGCGCCGACGCGATCGCCCAGGCAGCTGACGAAGTCATCGCCGGCAAGCACAACGGCGAATACCCCATCGACGTGTTCCAGACAGGTTCGGGAACCTCGTCGAACATGAACACAAACGAAGTCCTTGCGACCCTCGCCACCCGTATCCTCAAGGACAAGGGCATCGAGGTTCACCCCAACGACCACGTCAATGCCTCGCAGTCGTCCAACGACGTCTTCCCCACCTCGGTGCACGTTGCCGTCACCGGCGCACTGGTCAACGACCTCATTCCGGCTATGCGCACGCTTGCCGAATCGCTGGAGAAGAAGGCCGAAGCCTGGAAGGACGTCGTCAAGGCCGGCCGCACCCACCTGATGGACGCAACCCCTGTCACGCTCGGCCAGGAATTCTCCGGCTATGCAGCACAAGTGCGCATCGGCATTGAGCGCATCGAAGCCTCGCTCCCCCGTGTAGCCGAAGTCCCGCAGGGCGGCACCGCCACCGGCACCGGCATCAACACACCCGATGGCTTCTCCAAGCGCGTCATCGAACTGCTGGCAGAACAGACCGACCTGCCGATTACGGAAGCCCGCAACCACTTCGAAGCACAGGCCAACCGCGACGGCCTCGTGGAAGTCTCCGGCCAGCTGCGCACCATCGCCTACAGCTACATGAAGATCAACAACGACCTGCGCTGGATGGGTTCGGGCCCCAACACGGGCCTGGGCGAAATCCACATTCCCGACCTCCAGCCCGGTTCGTCGATCATGCCCGGCAAGGTCAACCCGGTCATCTGCGAAGCAGCAATCATGGTTTCGGCTCAGGTCATCGGCAACGACACCACCATTTCGCTGTCCTCGACCAACGGCGCCTTCGAACTCAACGTCGGCATCCCGGTCATGGCTGCGAACCTGCTGGAATCCATTCGCCTGATGGCCAACACCTCGACCGTCATGGCCGAAAAGATGATCGACGGTCTCACGGTCAACGAAGAGCGCGCCCGCTTCCTCGCCGAAGCATCGCCTTCGATCGTAACCCCGCTGAACAAGGTCATCGGCTACGAAGCAGCTGCGGCAATCGCCAAGCACGCTGTGGCCGAAAAGATGACGGTCAAGGAAGCAACCATCGACCTGGGCTACGTCGAGAACGGCACCATCACGGAAGAAGAGCTCGACAAGGCTCTTGACGTGATGACCATGGTCGGCAACTACAACCGCTGACCCACTTCTGGGCAAGCCGATCTCGGCAAACTCAGACCTGACAGCAGATCAGGCGCCCACCGGCTTTGCGTGAAGCCGGTGGGCGCCTGTCTCGTGCAAGCTGGGCTGTCCTGACTCCAGGGGATCTTGGGCGCTGTCAGGGGTCGACGCTGGGTGAACAGTCTGGGTGTCCCCGTCAGCGACCAAAGCGCCGCGAACGGTTCGAAAAATCGCGCACCGCACGCAGAAAGTCGGTTTTGCGAAAAGCCGGCCAGTAGGCTTCGCAGAAGTAGAACTCCGAATAGGCGCTCTGCCACATCAGAAAACCAGACAGCCGCTGTTCGCCCGAAGACCGGATGATGAGGTCCGGGTCCGGCTGCCCCTTGGTGTACAGGTGCTCTGACAGCTTTTCTTCGGACACATCGTCAATTGCGCTGCTGAGATCACGGCCGGATTCAAGTTCGGCTTTGAGATAGGAACGCACAGCGTCGATGATTTCAGCGCGCCCGCCATAGCCGACGGCGATGTTGACCGCGACCCTCGACGCTGTTTCAGACGCTCCGCAGGATCGTTCCTGCGCCGCCTGCAGTTTGCTGCGCAGGGCACAGGGAAGAAGCTCGAGGTTTCCCACAAGGTTGACAGAGTACCACTCGGTATCGGCGATTTCGTCAACGAGATCGGCGATGATCTCGGTCAGCGCCGCAACTTCTTCTTCCGCCCGGGCCAGATTCTCCTTGGACAGGACGTAGAGAGTCACCATCTCTACACCGACTTCATCGCACCAGCCCAAGAACTCAATGATCTTCTGCGCACCGGCCCGGTGACCCTGTTCAGTCGTTGCGCCGAATTCGCGCGCCCAGCGGCGGTTGCCGTCGGTGATGACGCCGATGTGCCGTGGAACCGCGGTATCGGGCCGCAGCGCATTGACCATGAGCCGGTTGTACAGCCAGTGCAGCAGGCCCGTAGATGAACCAGCACGCGGTGTTTTCGGTGCTTTCATCGTTCGGCCTTTCTCCCTTGCGGACGGTTCATGCTCATCGTCTTCCACTCGTGGCATCCGCGGTGTGTTTTTGGGTGCGTTCTTAATCTAATAGATAGCAGGGATCGCTTTGCGGGATCCCCACCCTTCTGTCAGTCCTGAAACCTAGGCTTCCCCCATGAAGCATTCGACCGCCGCCTCCGCCGTTGTCCCGGACGATCTTGCCCACGGAGAAACACTGGCCTCCAGTCGGCGAGAGTCTGTCTCGCGCAGCCGCATTGTGCGCCGTCGGCGAGCTTTCCTGCGCACCGAACTGGGCCGGTTGGCCGGACAGAAGAAAACGTCGTGGCGCGGGTGGATTCACGTCGGAGCTTTTCCACTGGCTGTCATCGGCGGGCTTGCCGCAGTCATTTTGGGTCCCACAGTTCCAGTCCGCCTGGGTGCGGCCGTCTTCGCCCTGACGGGCATGCTCTTGTTCGGCACTTCGGCGGTGTATCACCGCGGGCCGTGGCGTATGCGCATCCGCCTGCTCCTGCGCCGGTTCGACCACGCCAATATCTTCCTCATCATTGCCGGAACCTACACCCCGCTGGCGCTGCTCCTGCTGCCAAGTGACAAGGCGCTGATCCTGCTGACCGTCATGTGGGTCGGCGCGGCCGCTGGTGTTGCCTTCAGACTCATCTGGACGTCAGCGCCGCGAGCGCTTTTCGTGCCGGTCTATGTGGGCATCGGCGTCGCCGGTGTGGGCTATGTGCCCCACATGTGGATTGAGAACCTCGCCGCGGGGATCCTCGTGGTGATCGGCGGTGCGTTCTACATTGCCGGTGCTGTCATCTACGGGCTCAAGCGCCCCAACCCTGTGCCGGGTGCTTTCGGCTTCCACGAAATCTTCCACGCCTGCACCGTGGTGGGCTATGGCTGTCATCTGGCGGCTATGCTGACCGCCTCCGTCATGGCCATGTGAAAGGTCTGGGGTCGCTGCAGTCGCAACGGCCCCGGACGTTTTCGGCCGATCGCTGACGAGGCGCCTGCCGGCTTTCAGTCCTGTGTTCGGGAATCTTCTTCGGGTTCGGGTTCCTCGCTGGCGTCGTCCTGCTGGTCTTCCGGTCCTTTCCAGTCGGGACGGGCCGCCTGCTGTCCTTCGAGGTCGCCGTCTTTGCGCAGCGGAATGGTGTATTCGACCCGTGCGCCGTCACGTGCGCGGATGCGGCGGATGCGGCGAACTGCGTCGCGCATGAGGAAGATCGTCGCGACCACGACTAGGGCGGTGGCGACAAAGCCTATTGTGCCGGGTGTGACGAGCACGGGGTCTGGCATTTTCGGCGGCTGGTTTTCTGCCGCGGCGAAGACGATGAGGTTCGGCATCATTCTCCTTGGGGTTTGTGGGCGGGTTCGACGATCTCAATTCCTGCCTCACGCATGGCGGCAGCCAGATCTCCCGGCTGCACAGTGGTGCCGTTATCGAGCGTGATTCCCTCAAACAGGTCGTGTTCGGAGAAGTCGCCGAAGTCGCCTTCCCTGCCGGTGTTGTCGACAGCGAGTTCGAACTCTTCTGTTGGCCAGTACTGCTGGGCCAGCATCTGCACTTCAGAAAAGAATCCGCTGTTGGGATCGATCTGGGTGGCGTGCGCGCGCAGGGCTTCGGCCGCAGTTTCCAAAAAGGCGCCGGCGGGAATCGAGGCGGTCAGCCGGTAGTCGCGCTTGTCTGCCGATGTGCGGATCCGCTCCTGCCGTTCTTCGCTCAGCGGTGATTCAACGCCGAGAGCGGTCATAACGCTGTGGATGCGCATCCACTTGGCCGGGGTGAGGTCCATGTTGTAGTAGACCTTCGGCACCTGCCATGCGCCACCCAGCTCTGGGTTGCAGTCAGCGTCGGCAGCCATCCGAACTGCCAGCATTGTGGCTTCGTGGGTGCGGATGTGGTCCGGGTGAGGGTATCCGCCGAGTTCGTCATAGGTGGTCACCACGTGGGGGCGCAGTTGGCGGATGAGGTGGACCAGGGGTCGGGCCGACACTTCGGTTGGGGCCGTCCAGAACGTTCCGTGGTCGATATCGTCAAAACCGCCTTCTGGCAGGCCCGAATCGACAAAGCCGATCCACTTGTGCTGGGCACCCAGACGCTGTGCGGCGCGAGCCATTTCATCGCGGCGCAGACCCGCGATGTCGCGGATGGCGGCAGGACTTCCGTCCAGAGCGGGATTGAGAATCGACCCCGCTTCTCCACCGGTCATCGTAGCGATTGTGACGTCCGCTCCAAGTGTTGTGTAGAGCGCCGTCGTCGCACCTCCCTTGGACGATTCATCATCAGGGTGAGCGTGCACGGCAAGCATGCGCAGCTGCGAATACGGCGCGGTTGATTTCACGTAGACCTCCATGAGGGCGCGGGCTCGCTCCCGGCGGAAATGACTCCTCTAGACTAGTACGTCGAACATGAACGCTTGGCAGAAAGGTCGGCTGTGAGCGAAAGGTACGGGGGGCGTGCACCCGGCTATCGAGGTGCACAGCTGAACAGACGCACGCTGCTCATCATTGCCGGCATCATTGCTGTCCTGATCACAGCCGGAGCTGCCTTTTTCGCCTTTCGACCGGCGGGCGCACCGACTACGGCATCCGATGTCGCCTTTGAAGCCGTCGATTCCAATCGGGCGATCGTGGAATTCAACATCCGGCCCGACCGCAGCCGCGATTCTGTGTGCTCTGTGGTTGCGAAGAACGACTTCGAGGCCGTGGTGGGATACCGCGAGGTGACGATCCCCGCAGCACCTGACACCGCCTCGTCAGACCTGTTTCATCAGGAAGTCAGTGTCAACACAACCCAGCTTGCAGTGCAGGGGCACTTAGAAACCTGCTGGTTTGTCAGCTAAAATGACGTGATAACCATCCCGGGTCCTCTGCGGACCCGGGATTTCACTTAGACATGCGCTGCACGGTGCAGCGCCTAAGGAGGAAACATCATGGCTGAAGAAAACGTCGGCGACAAGACGTGGCTGACCAAAGAGGCCTACGAGCGCCTGACAAAGGAACTCGAACACCTCCAGGGCCCCGGCCGAGCAGAAATCGCGGAGCGCATTGACGCTGCGCGCGAAGAAGGCGACCTCAAGGAAAACGGCGGCTACCACGCTGCGCGCGACGAGCAGGGTCAGATGGAGGCCCGCATCCGCCAGCTCGAAGAGCTGCTGCGCAACGCCGAAGTCGGCGAAGCGGACGCGGACGACAAAACCGCAGGACCCGGCAAGCTGATCGTCGTTGAGATGAACGGCCGAAAGATGGAGTTCCTGTTGGGTTCGCGCGAAATCATCTCGGAAGAAGACAAAGTCGAAGTGTTCTCCGAACAGTCGCCTCTGGGCCAGGCGGTCAACGGGGCGAAGGTCGGCGACGACGTCGAATACGAAGCCCCCAACGGCAGGAAGATCACTGTCACCGTGAAATCGGCGAAGGCGTACTGATCACCTGACACGCCGGAAGGCTCAACCTTTCTGAAGACGAAGACGGCGGGAGCAGACACTGTGTCTGCTCCCGCCGTCTTCGTCTTCAGCCCGACTCACCCGGAGGCTTCACTCTGTTTGAAATCGGAGATGATGACAGTGCGCCTCTGACTATCGGGGGTTCTGGCCGCAACACCCGGTGAGGTTTCGCCCGGCAGGTTCGGCCCCTCCCCGGACGCGATCACGCCTTCGCGCCGAGCATCGGCGAGCATCTGCTGGGAGGACAGTTCGGCCAGGTATCCAATAGCCGCAGACACGGAGGCGACAAGCGGCACAGCGAACAGTGCGCCGACAATGCCGAACTGATAGGAGCCGACGGTCACAGCAAGGACAACGGCAAGCGGGTGGACCGACACGGCCTTGCCCATGAGGAACGGCTGCAGCACGTTGCTCTCCACCTGCTGCACCAGCAGAACGATGCCGAGCATGACGATCGCGTGCACGAAGCCCTTGGCCACGAGAGCCAAGAGGACCGCGATGATGCCCGTGGCGACAGCACCGACAAACGGGATGAATGACGCCAGGAAGATCAGCACAGTCAGCGGGATGACAAGCGGCACACCCAGAATGAGCGCACCGATGCCGATGCCCAGAGCATCGACCGCCGCAACGATCACCTGGATCCGGGCGTACTGGCCCAGTGCCATCCAACCTCGGAAGGCGGCACCCAGTGCCGGTTCCCGTGCCGGAACCGGCAGCAGGCGGGTGATCCAGCGGGTGATCCGGCTGCCTTCGAGCAGGAAGAAGAAGGTGGCGAACAGCGAAATCAGCAAACCGGCGAAGAACGTGCCGACACTCGAAGCGGCGCCGAGAACACCCGTTGCGATCTTGCCCTTCTGAGCACTGAGAAATTCATTGACCTGCTGTGTTGCATCGGCAACAGTCTGCGCGATCACCGTCGAATCCAAGCCCAGCGGGTTCGACTGAATCCAAACGGCAATAGCGTCGACACCCTTCATGGTGGTCGACGTCAAGTCGATGATTCCGGCGACAAGCTG
This sequence comes from Brevibacterium sp. Marseille-P9724, assembly GCF_902500275.1. NCBI lineage: Bacteria > Bacillati > Actinomycetota > Actinomycetes > Micrococcales > Brevibacteriaceae > Brevibacterium > Brevibacterium sp. Marseille-P9724. Next base: position 15,980 of record NZ_LR722995.1, read on the forward strand.
CTGGCCGACGAGCGCGAGCAGACCCGCTACCACCAGGATGAAGCTCAGAAGCACCGTCGCGGCGGCGGCCGTCCGGGGCCACTTGTGCCGAGCCAAGAAGTTCACCAGCGGCGTCAACAGGGCTGAAATCAGCAGAGCGACAAGCAGCGGAATGAGAACGTATGTGATCTTCGACAAAAGCCACAGCAGAACGGCCACCGCCGCCAATACAACCAGCGAGCGCCAGCTCCAGGCCGCAGCCAAGCGCAAACCGCGTGACACAAAGGGAACATAGCTTCGCGACTGCAGCCGGTACGCATCTGCCAGCGCGGGATCCGTCAGCTGCTCGGCAGCTGCCCCCGGCTGGTCTTTGGGGCTCTTCTTCGTCATGGGACCAGGCTATATCCTGTGCGCCCTTCAGCGCTCACGCCCGGCCGAACCGACGGCACTTACCGCAAACACGCTTTCGCGCGGAAACAGACCCTTCGTCGAGGGCAGATAGAGTGGGATCGTGAAGAACAGCTGGAAAGCGATACTCGCAGTCGGAACCACAGCCGGTGCCGCTGCAGGAGCCGGAACGGGAATCCTGCGGGCTCAGTCCAAACGAGTCCGCCGTGCATTCCGCGCTGATGCGCAGCGGCGCAAATATCCCCACGCTGCCGTTGTGTGCGACGACGGGACCCGAGGCCCTCTCAGCACCGAGGACAGCGAACTGCCAGCAGTTGCCGTCATTGGGGATTCGTGGCTGTCGGGAATCGGCCTGGAGACCGCTGATGACCACCCCGCAGTGCGCATTGCCCGCGGTTTTTCGGCCTTGACGCAGTCACCGGTCCGCCTGCGCAGCCTCGCTGTTCCCGCTGTCGGAGCGACCGCGATCGCCGCACAGGTCTCAGAGCTCTTGGCCGATCCGACCATGGAGCGCACACCCGGAGGCTCCCAGCTTCGCCTTGCTGTCATCTCAATGGGCACCGCCGATGTCGTCCACCCGGTCAAGGGCACCATCGGCCTGCCGATTCTCACCAACGCCATCAACCGCCTGCAGGTCGAAGGCAACTACAGGGTGCTCGTTCTGACCACACCCAATCTCGGCAGCCTGCCGGGACTGCGCAATCCTGTGCGCACGGTCCTGCGCCGCTCGTCGCGTGTTCTTGCCGGGTCCCAGACCGTTGCGGCCCTGTCGACGAACGCGGTCCCCATCAGCCTCACCCACTTGCTCTCCGGGACATCGCGTATGAGCCTCCTGGCCCCAGAGGGTCGCTATCCGTCGCGCTTCGGCAGCGCCCAGATCGCCTCGGCAATTGTCACAACAGCTGCCCGGGTCATGGATTTTCCCACTGCGATCGCACAGCAGTCCCAGCCGTCGTCCACTCCCCCGGCACCCACATCTGCCTTGCAGAGGCAGGCCGCCCGGGCGCCTAGGAGCTGTGCATCTGCAGAAGAACAGGACAGCGCCGAATGACCGCTGTGATCCTCGCGTCCGGGTCGCCTTCCCGACTGTCGATTCTGCGAGCCGCCGGCATAGAGCCGACCGTGATTGTCTCCGGTGTTGACGAAGATGCGGCGCTGAGCCTCGCTGCGCAGAAAGCGGGCCGCGAACTCACCACCGCCGAGCAGACAGCCGTTCTGGCATCTGCCAAAGGCCGTGCGGTCATCAGCGAACTCACTGCTGAAAATCTGCCGGGCAAAGCGGGAGAACCCGTTGTTCTCATCGCCTCTGATTCCATGCTTGAGCTCGACGGGCAGGCCGTCGGCAAGCCCCACACCCCGCAGCGCGCCCGCGCACTGTGGCGGACAATGGGCGGACGCACAGCTCACCTGCACAGCGGAATATTCATGGCCCGCCTGGAATGTCCGACCGGCGGAAGCGCACCGAGAGTCGAAGACTTCACGGAGGCCGTGGGATCGACGCTCATCACAACCGCTGAACTCACAGATGCCGAAATCGAGGCCTACGTGGGAACCCAAGAGCCTCTCGAGGTGGCTGGCGGGCTGACAATCGACGGCTATGGAGCCGCTTTCGTCACCCGAATCGAAGGCGATCACACCAACGTTCTGGGCATGTCAGTACCCCTGCTGCGCGATATGTGCCGACAGCTGGGCGTCGAATGGCACTCCCTGTGGAACCGGGCCTCCGGTGCGAGCGTCTGATCGCGGCTGAAGGCGGGTGTCACGGCCCGGGCAGAGTAGGCCAGCCCACAGCAGACACGCACACCCAATGCTTGCGCCAAAAGCTTTTCCATTCATTTTGTCACCAGCACACAAACCATTAGTGCTCATCACTAGATTTGCTGTGTCTATCCCCGACCCTCTCAGGAGAGCGAATGTCGCCGACCTTTTCCGCAACGGTGAAAACCAAGCCGTTCACGCGGGTGCTCATCGCCAATCGCGGTGAAATCGCCCTGCGGGTTGTCCGGGCGTGCCACGATCTCGGTCTGACCGCGATCGCCGCCTACACAACACCCGATTCGGACGCCGACTTCGTCCGCTACGCTGACGATGCCTGGCTCATGCCCGGCAGCGGTGCGGCTGAAACCTACCTCGACATCGACTCCATCCTCACAATCGCCGAACGCTCCGGCGCTGAAGCCGTCCACCCCGGCTACGGGTACCTGGCAGAAAGCCCCGAATTCGCCCAGGCGGTCATCGACGCGGGCCTCGTGTGGGTCGGACCTCCCCCGGCAGCCATCGCAGGCCTTGCAGACAAAGCCAACGCCCGCGCTGTGGCGCGTGAAGTCGGCGCACCCACCACGCGCGGATCCAACGGACCGGTGGAGAGCGTCGACGACGCCCTCGCCGTAGCCGACGAGATCGGCTACCCCGTTGTCATCAAAGCCGTGCACGGCGGCGGCGGGCGCGGCTTCCGCACGGCGGCCAGCCGGGCCGAACTGCCCCACGCATACGAATCCGCCGGCCGCGAAGCCAAAGCCGCTTTCGGCCGCGACGACGTGCTGGTCGAACAGCAGATCCTTCGTCCCCGCCACATCGAAGTCCAGGCGATCGCCGATGCCGCCGGGCGTGTCCTCATCGGGTCGACGCGCGACTGCACTCTGCAGCGCCGCAACCAGAAGATCATCGAAGAAGCCCCTGCACCGTTCCTCAGCGACGAACAGGTTGCCACTCTTGAAGAGGCAACCACGAACATTCTGCACGCCGTGGGCTATGTGGGCGCTGCCACCTGTGAGTTCCTCATGGGCGACAACGGCACGCTGTCGTTTATGGAAACCAACGCCCGTATCCAGGTCGAGCACACCATCACGGAAGAGGTCGCGGGCATTGACCTCGTCGCATGGCAGCTGAAGATCGCCCAGGGCGAATCTCTGCCCGAATCCTTCCCCGCCCCCCGCGGCCACGCCATCCAGTTCCGCATCAACGCAGAAGACCCCGCCCAGAACTTCTTCCCCGCAACCGGCAAGATCACCGCTCTGCGCGAGCCTGCCGGACCCGGCGTGCGCATGGACTCCGGAGTGGAAGTCGGCCGTTTCGTCACCTCGGACTTCGACCCCATGCTCGCCAAGCTCATTGTGACCGGCGAAGACCGCCAGCATGCACTCGCCCGCGCCCGCCGCGCACTGAGCGAATACGTACTCGAAGGGGTCGCAACGCTTCTGCCGCTGCACCGGGCCTTGGTGAACGAGCCGGCTTTCGCAGACGACTTCTCTGTGTCGACCGAATGGCTGCAGACCGAGTACGTCCCGAACTTCGACATCCCCGCTTCAACGCAGGCCGACCAGGGTGCCGAAAGCAGCTCGGTCGATGTTGTCGTCGAAGTCGACGGGCACCGCCTGACCGTCAAAGTTCCCAAGGAGCTGGCGGCGGCCGGCAACACAGCCGCTGCGACCGAACGCCCCGCCCGTCGCCTGCGCCGCAAGGGCTCACGGCGGGCAAGCGAATCGGCTGAGCTGGCAGCACCCATGCAGGGCACCATCGTGTCCGTCGAGGTGGCTGCCGGCGATTCAGTGTCCGAAGGTCAGACGCTGGCTGTCATCGAGGCCATGAAGATGGAGCAGCCCCTCAAAGCCGCCCGCGAAGGCGTTGTGAGCGACGTTCTCGTGGAGGCTGGCGCTTCCGTCAAGTCTGGAACAACACTCATCACCTTCGCTTCCTAAGCTCTGCCCGCTGAGTCTGCGCCCGAGGTCGGCAAGGCACCTGATGCCGCAGGCAGCAGTTGAATCGCAGGGCCACAGACAGCAGCAGAGCCGCACTTTGTGTGCGGCTCTGCTGCTGTCTGCTGTAACCGCCGCTGCGGTACGGCTCTGCGGCTGAAACTCAGAAGTCCAAACCTGCCGAGTGGTGCAGGCGGCGGGCGGCTTCTGTAATCGACCCGGACAGCGACGGGTACACGGCAAAGGAAGCTGAGAGCTGATCGACGGTCAGGCGGTTCTCAACAGCAACCGTGATCGGCATGATCAGTTCGGATGCCTTCGGGCCGACGACAACGCCGCCGAGTACGGAACCTGATCCGCGGCGGGCGTAGATCTTCACGAAGCCGTCCTTGATGCCCTGCATTTTTGCCCGCGCGTTGGTCGGCAGCGGCTGCAGCAGCTCTTCGACATCGTGGCCGGCTTCGGCCATCTCCGCCTGAGTGAAGCCGACCGTTGCGATTTCCGGTGCCGTGAAGACGTTGGAGGCCACATTGCGCAGCTTCAGCGGCATAACGGCGTCGCCGAAAGCGTGCCACATGGCAATGCGGCCCTGCATGGCGGCAACCGAAGCAAGCGGCAGCACGGGTGTGCAGTCACCCGCAGCGTAGATGCCCGGAACTGTTGTGCGCGAAACCCGGTCAACCACAATGTGACCGGAGTCTTCGAGTGCGATTCCGACGTTGTCCAAGCCGAGGTCATCGGTGTTGGGGATGGAGCCGACCGCCATGAGGCAGTGTGAGCACTTGACCTTGCGGCCATCTGCCAGTTCCACCGTCACACTGTCGCCGTCGCGGGTGACTGACGCCGCCCGCGAACGGCTGAGCACGTTCATGCCGCGGCCGCGCAGAGCGTTTTCGAGCACTTCGGCGGCGTCCTGGTCTTTGCCCGGCAGCACCTGGTCTCGGGAGGACACGAGGGTGACTTCGCACCCGAGCGCCTGATAGGCCGAGGCGAACTCGGCACCCGTCACACCGGAGCCGACAACCACGAGGTGCTCGGGCAGTTCATCGAGATCGTACAGCTGCTTCCAGGTGAGGATCCGCTCGCCGTCCGGCTTGGCGGAATCGAGTTCGCGCGGGTGCGCGCCGACGCTGAGCAGAATAGTGTCGGCTTTGAGCTGGTATTCGGTGCCGTCGGTTTCGGTCACGTCGACAAGATCGGGCCCGGCCAGCCGTCCGCGGCCCTTGATGACTTTGACACCGGCTTCGTGCAGTCCGTGCTTGATGTCAGTCGCCTGAGCGTCTGCAAGCCGTTTGATTCGCGCATTGATTCTGGCGAGGTCGGCACCCAGGACGGAGTCGTCTGAGTCTCCGGACTGAACGAGGCCCAGGTGCGAAGCCGATTCCATCTCAACCATGAGCTCGGCAGTTGCGATCAGCGATTTCGAGGGAACAACGTCGGTCAGAACTGCCGAACCGCCGGTGCGGTTGCTTTCGACCAGCATGACTTCACCGCCCATCTGAGCGGCGACGAGAGCGGCTTCGTATCCGCCGGGACCACCGCCGATGATGACTACACGGTTCTGCGAGGGATCAAGCACATTCTTCACAGGTGCATTATGGCAAACGCCCGGGGTGGCCTAACTGACCGGTCCGCGCGTTCCCGGCAAACAGCTCCGACCATCACTCTGCGGCCAACCTGAGTTGTCATGGAGTTCACACAAGAAACCCCTTGTGCACGAGTGCGCCATATGTGACCCTTGAAACAGGCTGTGAGCTACAGGCCATTCGAAGCACCCTCGCTCCCTTATTCAACACCTGGAACAGGTGCGCTTCGTCGCCCTCACCAGCCGCCTGCCTAACGGCAACCGTACGAAAGGACACCATGGACTGGCGCCATCGCGCAGCGTGCCTCAATGAGGACCCGGAACTCTTCTTCCCCATCGGAAACACAGGGCCGGCCCTGCTCCAGATCGAAGAGGCCAAAAGTGTATGCCGTCGTTGCGAAGTTGCTGAAACCTGCCTGCAGTGGGCCCTTGACTCCGGTCAGGACGCCGGTGTGTGGGGCGGTATGAGCGAAGACGAACGCCGTGCCCTCAAACGCCGTGCAGCCCGCGCACGCAGAGCACGCTGACAACAGACAAAGCGAGCGGGGACTGAGGTTTCAGTCCCCGCTTCTGCATTTGCACGCAGCTGCTCTCAGAGTTCCTTCGCTGCTCATCGTGATCCTCTGATGCTCTCAGAGTTCTTCCGCCCCGCGCAGGTGTCGCTACGAACCTTCGCGCAGCGGGACGTCAATGACTGCTTCTGTTCCCCCGCCGGGGCGCGGCCGCCACTCAATGGTCCCATCCAGGTTGGTTGTGATGAGCGTGCGGACAATCTGCGTTCCAAGGCCGGAGCCCGGTCCGCGCTCATCTGAGATCCCCACCCCGGTGTCAGCGACGATCACCTCGAGGCGGTCGTCGTAGCGGCGGGGTGTAACAGTCACCGACCCCTCAACCGTCTCTTCGTCGTCAAAGCCTCCGAAGCCGTGTTCAACCGCGTTGGTGACCAGTTCTGTCAGCGCCAGTGCAAGCGAAGTCGAATCAGCCGAGCTGATCGGCCCAAAGCTGCCGCGTCTGCTGACGGCCACCCGGATGTTCGGCGAAGCCAGCTCGGGGGTCAGGCGCAGGCCCTTGTCGACGATCTCATCGAAATTGACTTCCGTTTCTATTCCCTGCGACAGCACGTCGTGGACAACCGCGATCATCTCAACCCGGCGCATAGCCTCCGACAGCGATTCTTTGGCATGCGGAGATTCTGCCCTCCTCTGCTGCAGGCGCAGGAGAGCCGACACTGTCTGCAGGTTGTTCTTCACCCGGTGGTGCACTTCGCGAATCATGGCGTCACGACTGAGCAGATCGCGTTCGCGCCTGCGGATCTCCGAAACATCGCGCAGCAGAACCAGCGCACCCGTTCGCACACCGCCGCGAGAAAGGGGAATAGACCGAAGCGACACTGCTACCCGGCCGGCTTCGACCTCCGTTCGCCACGCGGCCCGACCGGTGAGTACCAACGGCAGCGCCTCGTCGACAGGCCGCTGCTGTTTGATCAGGCCCGATACGATCTCAGCCAGGTAGCGGCCCTCGATATCACCTTCGTGCCCCAACCGGTGCAGCACCGAAATCCCATTGGGCGAAACATACCGAACCCTGCCCTCGCGGGCGAGAACAGCCAAACCGTCGCCCACCCGAGGTTCACCTCGGCGAGCAGCCGAGGGCGCCTCGGTTCCAGGGAAAGAGCCTTCGGCAACCATCGCCATGAGAGTCGATCCGCACAGGCGATAGTTCCGCTCCAGACGGCTCACGCCCCCGCGCCGCACGCCCTGAGTGTGGCGGGTCATCAGCGCAATCGTGCGCCCGTCGCGCCTGACCGGCACAGCTTCGACCTCCGCCAGATCGCACTCGTCTTCGTGGGAGGCCACAATCCGGTTCTGCGCGTAGGCGCGGGACAGCAGATCGTGCACCCCGGGCTCAGCGCGTTCGCCCACCTGGTCGCGGTGAAACACAGTCGCCCCGGTGGTGGGCCGACAGTGCGCGATGATGCGGAAGCTCTCGTCGCCGTCGACGCTTTCGGGAACCCACAGCACGAGGTCGGCAAACGACAGGTCGGCTATGAGCTGCCAATCCCCCACCAGCAGGTGGATCCACTCAATGTCTTCCTCACCGCGAATCGACGGGGCAGCCTGCAGCTCCTTTGAGAAGGTCATCGGACTTCAGACTGGAACTCGGTGGAGCGGACGACCGAGCGCAGCATGCGCAGCAGAACCGAAATCGGCGCCTGGCCCGGGTCGTCAATCCTGTTGATCTCCTCAATGAGCCCTACCACCTGCTCCATGCTCGTGCGGTTGGTGTACTCCCACTGCTCCATGCGCTCCACTGCGCGGTCTTCCAGCGTGGGCGCGGTGGTGTGTGAGACATCGAAAACAGACACCACGATGCCGTGCAGGGCCTGGTAGAACTCATCGCGCGTTGCAGCGCGTGCCAGTGCTTTCCACCGGCTGCTGCGGTCGAGCCTGCCGATCATCTTCAGAAGCGAAGCCGCTTCGAAGCGGGCCGACATGCCGTAGTAGACGGCCGCCACGTCAAGGGCCGGGCGGTCCACGCGGCTGGCGATCTGCACGATGTCCAGAAGTGAGAACTCATCGAGCAGCCCGGCAGCCCGAGCCGCGACGTCCTCCGGAACACCCTCATCGACGTAGGCCTGCTTGTTCGCTTGGTAGTCGGACAGGTCCTTGCCCTGCAGCACCGACGGCATGAGCTCACGCAGCTGAGCGACGGTCGCCTGGTAGTACTCGAGGGCCCTGAGCACATCGAATTCGCCGGGAGCCTGCTGAATGAGCCAGCGCGAAGCGCGGTCCAGCAGTCTGACGGCGTTGTACTGCAGGCGCTTCTGCACATCAACGGACACCCGGTTGTCGAGTGTGCGGATGTCATCCAGGTGCGCCTCAAGGCTGAACAGCTCATTGACGACGGTGTAGACGCGCGCCGCGTGCGCGATTGTCGTTCCGGTTTCCTCCAGCAGGCGGTAGAGGTAGCTGATGCCGCCGAAGTCCACGATCCTGTTGACGAGGTTCGACACCGCGATCTCGCGGGCCAGCGGATGAGATTCGATGATGTCGGAGAAGCGCTCAGCCGCTGATGGTGGGAAGTAGCTTGCGAGGTACCGGCGCATAAACGCCTCATCCGGCACAGCGGAATTGAAGATCTGGCTGCCGGCATCCATTTTGACGTAGGCCAGCAGAACGGCGGTTTCCGGCGTTGTGATGCTTCCACCCGCGTCGTGGCGCTGGGTCAGTTCGGCGTCTGTGGGCAGCGCTTCGACTTCGCGGTCGAGCCCGGCGTGCTCTTCGAGGTAGGCCATGAGCCGTTCGTGTGTCTGCGTCATAGACCGGGCGTTCCACGCGGCATCGCCGAGCGCGGCGTTCTGCGCGTAGTTGTGTTCGAGCACCGACCGAGCGACGTCGTCCTGCAGCGAGCGCAGCAGCCCGCTGCGGTCTTCGCGGGCCAGTGAGCCTGCCGCAATGGCCTGTTCCAGCAGCAGTTTGATGTTGACCTCGTGGTCGGATGCGTCGACGCCGCCGGAATTGTCGATCGCGTCGGTGTTGATGCGCACCCCGCTGCGGGCGGCTTCGACGCGGCCGCGCTGAGTGCAGGCGAGGTTTCCGCCCTCCACCACGACGCGCGCCTGCACGTCGGAACCGTTGATGCGGATGGCGTCGTTTGCCTTGTCGCCCACGTCGAGGTCGGTTTCTTCCGACGCTTTGAGGTAGGTGCCGATGCCGCCGAAGTACACGAGGTCGACCGGAGCGCGCAGGACTGCGCGGATGAGGTCATCCGGCGAGGTGGAGCCCGGCTCAATCCCAAGGGCCTCGGCTGCCTCCGCACTGACCGTGATGGCCTTCGCACTGCGGGAGAACACGCCGCCGCCGGCGGAGATGAGCTCTTGCGAGTAGTCCTTCCACGATGAGCCGGGAAGATCGTACAGCCGCTTGCGCTCCTGGAAAGAAGCGGCAGCGTCTGGGTTCGGGTCGATGAAGATGTCGCGGTGGTCAAACGCAGCAACCAGGCGGGTGTGGGGTGTGCGCAGCATTCCGTTGCCGAAGACGTCCCCGCTCATATCGCCGACACCGACGACGGTGAAGTCATCTTCATCCGTGTTGACCCCGAGCTCACGGAAGTGGCGTTCCGTGGACTTCCAGGCACCTCGTGATGTGATGCCCATTTCTTTGTGGTCGTAGCCGTTGGACCCGCCGGAGGCGAAGGCGTCGCCCAGCCAGAAGCCGCGGGCTGTTGAGATCGCGTTGGCGACATCGGAGAAGCGGGCGGTGCCCTTGTCGGCGGCGACGACGAGGTAGGCGTCTTCGCTGTCGTATACAACAGTGCGTTCAGGGCTGACAGCCGTGCCGCTGCCGTCGAGGTTGTCGGTGATGTCCAGCAGTGCGCCTATGAACTCTTCATAGGCGGCCTGACCGGCGGCTGCGCGGGCTTCGGGGTCGCCCACCGGCAGCCCCTTGGGGTAAAAGCCGCCCTTCGCACCGGCGGGAATGATGAGAGCGTTCTTGACCATCTGGGTTTTGGCCAGGCCGAGAGCTTCCGTGCGGAAGTCATCGCGCCGGTCCGACCAGCGCAGACCGCCGCGAGCCACAGCGCCGAAGCGCAGGTGCACGCCTTCAACCCGCGGCGAATATACCCACGTTTCGATCTGCGGGCGCGGCAGCGGCAGGAAGCCGAGCTCTTCGGGCAGCAGTTTGAACGCGAGCGCCGTGGGCAGGGCGCCGTCGGCCGGGTGGTAGAAGTTGGTGCGCACCGCGGCCCGAATAAAGGCCAGCATGGAGCGTACGATGCGGTCCTCATCGAGGGTTGCCAGACCGCGCAGGCCTGCCTCCACCCGGTTATCGTGCTCACTGACCGCAGTTTCGCGATCACCGGAGAACTCGGGGTCGAACTTTGCGGAGAACAGGTCGACCAGGCCGCGGGCCAAGTCGGTGTTCGCTGCCAGCACGCGGGCAATGTAGCTGTCGGAATAGGCCACCGAGGCCTGCCGCAGATAGCGGACGATCGAGCGCAGAAGTTCGACTTCGCGCCAGTTCAGGCCCGCCAGCAGCAGACGGTCGAGGTTGCCGTACTCGCGCTCTTCCATCCACCCGGCCAGGTAGGCATCTTCCAGCCGGCCGAAGTCGGCCTGCGTGATGGGTGTGGGGAACTCGATGCCGAAGTCATACAGGTAGCGCTGCGTGCCGTCGCCGAGTGACAGGCGGTACGGACGTTCGTCGATGATGTCCCCGCCCATGGACGACAGCAGCGGCAGCATAGTCGACAGCGATGCGGGCTTGCGCTTGTAGAACAGCATGCGCACCCGGGTCAGTTCGGCGTCTTCCGGCAGTGTTTCCGGGTCGATGCCGCTTTCGCGCAGATGCTCGGAGTCCGGTTCGAACCGCATGAGTGCGCTGCCGAGCCGTTCGCACTCTTCAAAGCGGGCAATGTCAGTCAGAGCATCGTGCGGCGTGTAGGACTCTTCGTAGGCTCCTGGGAAAGCATTGCCCCACAGGGCGACTCGGGCTTGGTCGCTGTGGGATACGCGCGTGCCGGAAGGGGCGAGGAATTCCTGCACGTCTTCGCTCCAGGACCGCACGGCCCCGCGGATCCGGGCGGCGACTTCTGCGGAGTCGACCGCGGGCAGCGGCTCACTGCGGGCAGCCCGGGCGGTGAAGTGCAGACGAGCCAGCGCCGAAGAGCTCAGCTGGACGTCGAAGTCCACGCTCTCAGCCCGATAGCGCTGACGCAGAACTCGCTCTACACGTTTGCGGGAGGCCGTGTCGTAGAGGTCGCGCGGAACATACACGAGCACGGAGACGAAGCGTTCGTAGTCGTCACGGCGGATGAACACGCTGGCTTCGCGCTTCTCCTGCAGATTGACCACCGGCAGGACGACCTTTTCGATGTCCTCGACTGACGACTGCAGGATTTCATCACGCGGGTAGCTTTCAAGCACCGACAGCAGTTCGTCGCCCGAATGCGATTCGCGCGACATTCCGGAACGTTCGATGATCTCTCGGGCTTTGCGGCGGATGACGGGAATGTCAAGGACTGACGAGGTGTACATCGACGAGGTGTACAGGCCGACAAAGCGCTTTTCGCCCACGATCTGCCCGTTCTCGTCAAAGGTTTTCACCCCCAGGTAGTCCATGTAGTCGGGGCGGATGATGTGGGAGCGTGAGTTCGCCTTTGTCAGGACGAGAACGTGACGGTCCTCTGCATGTGCCGCAACGGCTTCTGACAGAGGTGAGGTGGTGGCGCTGCGCATAGCGGAAATGCCCAGCGCGGTGGCTTCAATGGGTTCGAGAACCGACTGGCCGTCGATGTTCTTCAGCCGGTACTCGCGGTAGCCCATGAAAGCGAACCGGCCGTCAAGCCACTCCAGGAGTGCCGCGGCTTCGCTCGCTTCGTCTTCGAGGTCGTCTGCCGGCGGATTTTCGCGCAGCCGCTGAGCGATTTCCCGAGCTCGGTCCCGCATGGCCGGATAATCGCCGGTGGCAGCGCTGAGCATGCTGACAACACTGGCGAGAGTCTCCTGCAGCTGGGCGAATTCCTCTTCAGGGATCCGGTCGATTTCAATGTGGATCCACGATTCGACGTTCGTCTGCCCGCCGTCGCCTAGTTCAGCCGAGATGATCGGCAGGGCCGATGTATCGGTTGTGGTCTGCTGCAGCTGTGCCGGGTCAATGACCTCAAGCGTGCCACCGGTGCGCACGGTCCGCAGGATGGGGTGGTGCACAGCCCGGATGGCGTAGCCGAGGCTGGAGACCTTATTGACAATCGAGGACAGGAGAAACCGCTTGTCGCCGACGACGATGTCGATGATGGTGCGATTGCCCGTGTAGTCAGGATCGTCAGCGTCAGGGTTGTGAATGTCAATCTGCGGTGCTTCGCCGTCGAAGCGCCCGGCAACACCGAAGTGGTAGTCGAGGGTGGCCGCGAGCACTTCCGGACCGTACACCTCGAAATCGCTTTCGGTGACATTCGGATAATACGCGCTGACAAGGGCTGCTGATCCGGGATTGCCGGACAGCTGCTGCCAGCTCTGTGCGATTTCGGCGGTGTAGGCCTGCGTCACGCTCATCACCTCATGAGTGGTCTAAAGCTTTCGGTACCACTCTAGGTCGTCAACGACGATCGGTATATTTGCCGAATGAAGAAAATCCGAGTGAGTGAACGACTCCGGGCCGAAACCACCTCAGTGCGCTCGATCCTGGCTTCCCCGCACAGCTGGCAGACAGCAGAGGGCTCCACCGCGACGGCCGAAGCCGGTGATGCTGGAACGGTCGTGCGGGCCCGTGCTTCACTGGCCTCTTTTGACCTTCCCGATGCGGCAGCCGCCTTTGTGAGCAAAGCCGCCAACCTGGAGCAGACGATCACAGTGCCCGACGCATTCCCGGATGAGCCGGCCGCCTACGCGGCTGAGATCCCGGGTGTGCCGCTGCGGATCACCGCCGATGTCACGGCTGAGGGGCTCGGCGATGGGCATTCGCTCATCACGGTCGACGCCGAGGCGGAATCGTCAGTCCCGCTGCTGGGCGGCATGATCGAAGAAGCCGCGGCAGCCGCCGTCGAACGGGTTTTCCGCGACCGGCTGGCCTCAATCGCCAAAGCCGGCTGAGGTTCTGACCGACGGGCGGCTTCTCAACCGGCGAGCGGAAGTCTGAGGCCGACTGATTGAGACCGGCGGTCAGGCGCGGAAGTCTGCAAGCAGGTGGTCGATCTCAGACGGCGCATACCACAGCAGGTCCTGCTCGATCAGCTCATCTTCCGTGCTGCTGTGCCGTAAGTGCTCATCAACATGAAAGCTCACAACGGCGGCCGCGGGAAGACTCGCTGTGCTCACCGCGATCTGATCATCCACGTTCGAAGCTCCGCCCACCTCAACATCGGCAGCCGCCACAATCCTGGCGGTGCCGCTGGAAGCCGCAGAAGCGGCTGCCGCTGTCGCCGCAGCTGTCATCGCGCGCCACTCGGCATAGTCAAGGTCATCCCCGCGCAGGGCCGCGGCCGAATCTGTCAGGAAGAACACGGTTCGCTCCCCCAGGTTCGGCCAGGCGGCAGCGAATTCTTCGAAGTCACAGGCTGTGTACACGCGCTTCTTCATACGCCTATTGTCCAATGGCGCTGGGCTCAACAGCACCGGCCCCGGTATCGCGGAGTGATGAACGCAGCAGATCGGCAAGCCCCCGCCGGCGGTTCCGTCCCGTTCGCCTGCGGGCAGCCGGTGCCAGTCCCAAGGTCCTGGCGAAGTCCCACAGGGCGATGCTCAGAGCACTCTTCGGCGAGGCCTCGATGATTGTGGTGCCGGAGAGGACAGCACGGTCGAGCGCATCGCGCGCATCCGGCAGAAGAACCGGAGATTCACAGCCGACAAAGCGCATCAGCGTCTGCTTGATCCGCTGCTCGGGATCGGCCCCGACAGCGCTTTCGCGCACACGATTGACCACGGTGTGCAGTTTCTTTGCCCGTCGAGCCCGCTCACTTCCGAGGACATTCATCAGTCGCACAAGCGCCGGCGGTTCCGCCGCGCCGACCACGATCAGGTCATCAGCGGAATCAAGTACCGCCCGGGTTGCCGCATGCCGGTCGTAGAAGGGATCCGCGAGAGGATCATCCGGGTCGATGCGGGCCGCAACATCGACAATGACAGCCGAATAGCGTTTGGCAAGCTCCTCCAGAACAGCTGTCAGCGCTGCGGCCCGCACCTCCGGCCACCGGTCAGCGCGACTGAGCCCGGTCACAACGTCAAAGCCCGGCCGGACACGCGCAGTGCAGCGCGAGATGACGGCCTCGTCAAGAGATTCTGCACTGCGGCACAGCGCAGCAATCTTCGACGCGTCGTCCAGCAGCCCCAACATCACCGCCTGAGAGGCGTGCACCGTGTCAGCGTCCACCAGAATCGTCGAAGCCGCCCGCGAACTGATGTCGGCAAGTGCTGCCGCAAGCGTGGACCGTCCAGGCGCACCGTCAGCGCCCCACACCGCGACGATCCGCCCCGGACTTCCGCTGTATACCGGGGCAGCCGTCGGCGGTTCGGGAATATCAGCCGGTTCGGCAAGCGCGCAGGCGCGCACCGCATCACACAGGGCTTCTGCCGGACAGCCGGCCTCCACCTCGGCAGCCACGCCCCAGTCGGACACCAGCCCCGAACCGTAGCCCAGAATCCGAACGCCCAAACGCCGAGCCCTGTCCCGAAATTCGGCGTCCACGCCCGGAAAATAGCGGCTGACCACATAGACTTCGGCCGCACCGGCCGACATCGCGGCAGCCAGTTCGACCGCATCGGCAGGACGGGAGCGGACCGCAATGTCGCCTGCGGCAGAAAGCGCCGCCGCCGCGGAGCTTTCAAACTCGACATCGACCGCGACAACAACTGAAATCATGGGCTGTCCTTCGGAATCGACACCACCGACAGGTGATCTTCTGCCGCAATCGCCTGCAGAACCTTCTGCAGGCTGTCATTGGGCACAAAGACCTCGACACTCACCCCGGAGTTGACCGCAAAGCCCCCGCCCTCACGCTGAACAGAAAGAACTGCGGCATTGCGCAGAACAGCCTGGGGCTCTCCCCTGTCCTTGCGCATGTCGACTGCCCACACATCAACCCGGGAACCGGCCTTCACATCTGCCGGCAGGGACTGCTGGAGCAGCAGGGAAACCCGACGACCGCCCAGGCTGTCACCGGAACCGACCTGAGAGGTCGGCACGAGGTCCCCGGCAGCGATAGGGCTGAGAACAGTCTGGCCGATGAGGTCGTCATCAGCAGCGCGCTTGTAGCCGCCGCTGTCTTCTGGCAGACGAACCTCAACCGGACGGATGTTCTCGCGAGTGATGACAGTTCCCGGTGCCAGCGGTTCCGCAGCCGCCCACACCGTCGTGGTTTTCGCAACGCTCGTCACGACAAACCACGTGGCGACAACAGATGCGACAAGTATGAGAACAGCTACGAGAACGCGCGGATCGCGAAGCTTGGGAGCGCGAAAGCGAGGTGCAGTGTGCATCAGATCTCCATTGATCGATTTTTCTGCCGTTACATGTATTTTGCTACCATTTGATGCAGTTTGCGGGATATTCTTCTTTGAATATACACGGACGCACCATCCGTGCCCACCCCCTGCGCTTCACCACCAGTCAAAGGAGCTCAGAATGGTCGTCGAAACCCGTTTCCTCCCACTCACCGACGTTGCAGAGATGCTCAGCATTTCGACCGCCGGAGCGCGCAACCTCGTCCGCTCCGGCGAACTGCGGGCCATCAAGGTCGGCGGCCGAGGCCAGTGGCGCGTGGAGAAGTCAGAAATCGAAAACTACATTCAGCGCATGTACGCCCAAACCCAGCAGGAGATCGAAGCCGGCACCGACATGTGATCGCCGCTAGCGCAGAACCCTGACCACAGAGATCCGGCGCAGAGGCACCAGCTCAAAGACTCCCCGCCTGCGCAGCTGCAGGTAGTCTCGGGCCACAGCGTGCAGCAACCCTTCAAGGCTCGCCCCGGCGGTTTCAACGCGCACCTGTGCCCGCTGCGCACACCACTGCCCCAGTATCGACCGCGCCGAACGCCAACGTCCCTGCGCCGCGTGTTCGCGCGGTCTCAGAGCAGCCCCTTCAACCGCTGCAAGCATCACGAGAACTTCGCCCTCAAGACAGCAGCACCCCTCGCCGACAGACACCAGTGTGCCGGAAACAGCGCCGGAGGCAGTGCGCAGATGAACGTGCTGACCGACGGCACCGGCCAAGCGCTCAACAAAGGTGACCTCGTAGAAGCTTTCAGCAACAAGGTCACCGTATTCACCCTCGCGTTCGCGGGCTGCCTCAGCGGCAGCCTGGCCCTCGAGATCGGCAAAAAGCTCATCAAAGCGGTCCATGAATACATTGTGCCGCGAGTCACAGAATCCAGCCATTGAGCAAAAACTTTAATCGAAGTTATTCGAACATCGTTGCACTTTAGTTCCTTTGATGTATTTTAATATCAGCTGATCACAAAGGAGTGACTATGAAGCCAACCGAACTTCACCTGGGAGCGTCCGCCCTGCACCTGCTCATCTGCATCGCGCTGCTGACAGCAGGGCCCTCTCTGGCAGACCGAGCCCTGAACGCAGACATCGGCGCAGCAGCAGTCGTGACAGCCCTGTGCGCGGCCGCACTCGCCGGACTTCGCCTGCAGCTGTCCCTGGCACTCATCGCGGCCGCTCGCGCCTTTGACCTCATCGGCCTGCCGGGTGCCGCAGCGCTTGCGGCCGGAGCACGCAGAGTCGCCCCCGCCGCATTGAAAGCATCGGCAGCTTCCATGACGGCAGTCGTTCTCGCAACGAGCACAGCCCACGCCGCACCAAGCCAATCCGCACCTGCGCAGAGCTCATCAACAGCACCCCAGACTGTCGGCGCACACAGCGCAACACCACCTCCCCACTGGCCGACAACACCGCCGGGAGACACCCCCTATCTCGACACTCGCACCGACGCTCCGGCAGACCCCAGCTGGCCGACACAGCCGCCTGAGTCGAGTTCGCCGGGCTCACAAGCGCCAGATTCACAAGCGCCGGAAACACCGACGCGCAGTTCACAGCCAAAGGAGAGTCCACGTGAAACTCGCGAAACGGCAGAGGCGAAGACCTCGCACAAAGCCGGCGCGCCCCATCGCGTAACAGTCGCAGAGGGCGACAGCATCTGGAAGATCGCACTCGCTCACCCAAAGCCCGGACAGTCAACAGCTGAGCGCGTCAATGCCATCAGTCGCGCCAACGCAGACGTGCTGAACGGCAACCCCGACCTCATCTATCCCAACACCGAACTGGAGCTGCCATGACCGCCGAACCGCTCACCCTGACCCGACCCGCCGGAACCCGCGTTCGCGCACCGAAGAAACCTCTTCCAACGCCGAAAGAGCAGACAGCTGCTGAAAAACAGCGCGAAGCGGAAGCCGCAGCCGCCTTTGTCCGCTCAATCGTCACCGCTTTGACCGAAGTCGAATACGGCGTGCGGACCCTGCAGTCCATTGAACGGTGGCTCGCCCCGGAAGTCCGCAGCGCCATCGTATCCTCACTGCGAGTGCGCCGGACCCTGCGCGCCGAACAGCCTGTGGACTACATCCGGGGAATCGGCCGCCCGCGCCTGAGCAGTCCCGCACCGAACGTCATAGAGGCCGCTGTCTCCATCGCACTGAGGCCCCGGACGAAAGCGTGTGCGCTGCGGTTGGAAAAGAACCGCGGGCGATGGATTGTCCGCGAATATCTGACAGGCTGACACAACAGGGACGGCCTGCTCATAAACCGAGCCTCGCGCTGCAGCGCGAGGCTCGGTTTATGAGCAGGCAAAAGACTCAGCGGCGCCTTCTCCTTCTGCGGCGCTCAGCGCGGTTGACACCGCCGCTGTCTTCATCCGCAAGGCCTTCAGAGCGCTTCTCACCTTCGCCGGGCTCGCTGGGGCCGGCCAGCGTCAGCTTCGGCAGCGTCGTGCGCAGCGCGTCGGACTCGACTTCGACCTCGTCGCTCTGGACCGTCTTGACCTGCACCTGCAGTTTGTTGACAAGGCGCGTGGCGTCTTCTTTGATGCCGTCCTGCATCCTGGTGAACATCTCAAAGCCCTCGCGCTGATACTCCACGAGCGGATCGCGCTGGGCCATAGCCCGCAGACCGATGCCGTTCTTGAGGTAGTCCATTTCGTACAGGTGCTCGCGCCAGCGCTTGTCAATAGTGGTCAGCAGAACGCGGCGCTCCAGCTGGCGCAGCGCTTCCGAACCGAGTTCGCGTTCGCGCTTTTCGTAGGCAAGTTCGGCATCCGCCTGAATTTCTTCGAGGATCTTTTCGCGGCTAAGGCTGCCCTTGCCGCCGGCGTCCTCGTAGAGATCTTCCGGGGTGATGGAAGTTGCGTAGAGATCCTGCAGGGCAATGAACAGCTTGTCCATTTCCCAGTCTTCGGGATCACCCGCCGTTGCACCGTCAACGTAGGCGCGCAGAACATCGTCGCGGAAGTCGTGAATCTGGTCTGCGAAGTCGTCGCCTTCGAGAACGCGCTGGCGTTCGTCGTAGATCACCGTGCGCTGGCGGTTGAGAACGTCGTCGTATTTCAGGACGTTCTTGCGCTGTTCGGCATTGCGCTGCTCAATCTGGTTCTGCGCGGACAGGATAGCGCGGCTGACGAACTTCGATTCGAGCGGTTCGTCTTCGGGAGTGTTCGCAAGGGCGAGTGCCCGTTCGGCGGCACCGGCTCCGAACAGGCGCATAAGGTGATCCCGCATAGAAAGGTAGAAGCGCGATTCACCGGGGTCACCCTGACGGCCGGAGCGTCCGCGCAGCTGGTTGTCAATACGGCGCGATTCGTGGCGTTCAGTGCCCAGAACATACAGCCCGCCGAGCTTGCGGATTTCTGCTGCGGCTGCTTCCACCTGTTCTTCGGCTGCTGCGAGGACACCCGACCACTGGGCTTCGTACTCTTCGGAATGCTCAGCCGGATCGAGGCCCCGCCTTTCCATTTCCGCAACCGCAATGTGCTCGGCATTGCCGCCGAGCATGATGTCGGTACCGCGCCCGGCCATGTTGGTGGCGACCGTGACGGCCCCCTTGACACCCGCCATCGCGACAATCGATGCTTCACGCGCGTGGTTCTTGGCGTTGAGGACCTCGTGGCGAATGCCCCGCTTGGCCAGAAGCGATGACAGGTACTCCGACTTTTCTACGCTCGTCGTGCCGACGAGCACCGGCTGGCCCTCTTCGTGGCGTTCGGCGATGTCTTGGACGACAGCGTCGAACTTCACTTTTTCGTTGCGGTAGACAAGGTCGGGCTTGTCCTCCCGCAGCAGCGGCTTGTTCGTGGGAATCGGCACCACGCCGAGCTTGTAGGTCGAGTTGAATTCGGCCGCTTCGGTTTCGGCGGTGCCGGTCATGCCCGCCAGTTTGTCGTACAGGCGGAAGTAGTTCTGCAGAGTGATCGTCGCGTGCGTCTGATTCTCAGCCTGGACTTCGACGTTCTCCTTGGCCTCCAGCGCCTGGTGCAGGCCTTCGGAGTAGCGGCGGCCGGGCAGAATACGGCCGGTGTGTTCGTCGACGATCATGACTTCGCCGTCAAGCACAACATAGTCCTTGTCGCGCTTGAACAGCTCCTTGGCCTTGATCGAGTTGTTGAGGAAGCTGATGAGCGACGTGTGGTCTTCGTCGTAGAGGTTGCCGATTCCGAGATAGTTCTCCACCCGCTCGATGCCCGGCTCGAGGATGCCGACTGTGCGGTTCTTTTCGTCGACTTCGTAATCGCGGTCAAGTTTAAGGCGCTTGACGATCGTGGCGAATTCGCCGAACCAGCGGTTCGCGTCGCCTTCTGCCGCGCCCGAAATGATCAGCGGAGTGCGTGCTTCGTCAATGAGGATCGAGTCGACCTCGTCGACGATCGCGAAGTTGTGGCCGCGCTGAACCATGTCGGCGACTTCCAGCGCCATATTGTCGCGCAGATAGTCAAAGCCGAATTCGTTGTTGGTGCCGTAGGTGATGTCAGCCGCATACTGTTCGCGGCGCTGGGCAGCCGGCATATTCGACATAATGCAGCCGGTTTCCATTCCGAGGAACCGAAAAACACGCCCCATGAGGTCAGACTGGTAGCTGGCCAGGTAGTCATTGACCGTCACGACGTGCACGCCTTTGCCCGTCAGAGCGTTGAGGTACGAAGGCGCTGTCGCAACGAGAGTCTTGCCTTCACCGGTCTTCATTTCGGCGATGTTGCCCATGTGCAGAGCCGCACCGCCCATGAGCTGAACGTCGAAGTGCCGCAGGCCCACCGTGCGCGCTGAAGCTTCGCGAACTGCCGCAAAAGATTCGGGAAGCAGCTTGTCGAGGCTTTCGCCGTCGGCAACGCGAGCCTTGTAGCGGTCTGTTTCTTCGCGCAGCTGCGCGTCTGTCATAGCGCTGTACTCGTCAGACAGATTGTTGATCGCCGTGGCGTAGTTCCGGAGCCTCTTCAGGGTGCGTCCTTCGCCAATCCGAAGCAGCTTCTCAAGAATGTGGGCCACGTTTCTCCTCTGTCCGTTTCAGCGCAGCGAATCTCGACATGCGTCAGATAAGTCTAACGCGCAGACGTACGGCTGTCGCGCGGCCAACCCGCGGCAGCGCCCGTCAGAGTTTGCTCAGCGCTTCGCGACCGGCGGTCGCAGTGCAGCCGGAGCAGACAAGAAGCGCGGCGGACGCCCGGTGGCATCCGCCGCGCACAAGCTGCAGAAGTGGAGTATCAGCTGCTCTGCGAGTCTTCCAGCGCAATCACGCCGTAGCTCCATCCCCGCCTGCGGTAGACAACCGAGGGCTGGGAGGTGTCCTGGTCTATGAACAGGTAGAAGTCGTGCCCGACCATCTCCATGCGGTTCAGAGCCTCTTCGATGCCGATCGGCTCAGCCGGGAAGGTCTTCTCGCGCAGCACCACCGGAGAATCACCCTCGGCCCGGATGCGGCCGTTGGTGGGGTCTGCATCATCGACGTCTTCTGCCTCATCCACAGCCGGTTCGCTGTCTTCGGCGGGCGCGGGAGCCGCGGGCGCGTCGACAACCGGCATGTCAGCAAAGACTTCGCCGGTCGATTGGCGGCGGTGTCCGCCCTTGCGCGAGATCTTGCGCCGGTCGCGAGCACGGCGCAGACGCTCAAGGAGCTTCGCCCACGCAAGATCAAGCGCTGCGTACTTATCGGAAGCGTGCGCTTCGGCGCGCAGAACCGCTCCCCTGCTGAAGACGGTGATCTCCACGCGGACGGCTTCGTCCGGGCGGCGCACGCTTTCTTCGTGGGTGATGTTGACTTCAACGGCCTGGGCATCAGGACTGAGCTTTTCAGCCTTGGAGATCTTGTCCTCGATATGAGTGCGGAAGCTGTCCGAGATAGCAAGACCGCGTCCCTTGACGACGATGTCCATTGTGCTCTCCTTTGACGTCGGAAAACCATCAAAAACGATGGTCACCTTCATTAAAGCGCATTCGGCACCGGCTGACGAGAACTCCCCCGTGCGATTCCGATAACCGCGAGTCCATCCGGTGTGCACCCGGCGTTCATCAGCGCCCGAGTCGTCTCGGCACCCGTGGCCCCCGTGGTCGAAATATCGTCGACGACGATGACCTTTGCCCGCCGGTTCCAGTCGCCGACCAGGCTCGCGTACTCACGTGCAACGGCGTGGGTGCCCTCGACATTCGCCTTCCGCGCCGCACTGCCGAACCCCACCTGATCACGGTGACCGCTGACGGTCAGCACTTCCGCGCACCCGGCACTCACACCGTCGGATCGCAGCATCTGCGTCGCAGATTCAGCACACGCTGCGACGTGATTGCCTCCTCGTCTGCGCACCGCCGCCGGCGAAGAGGGCACCGGCACGAGGATCACAGGGCGACCATCCACCGGGCTGTCCTGAAGCGCGTCGACAACAGCACGCGCCAGCAGCAGACCCAGGACTGCCACGATGTCGCGTCTGCCGTGCTCCTTATACGCCACGAGCACGTGCCGGAGCACACCGTCGTACACGCCCGCACCGCTGACAGGCAGTCGGCCAAAGCGCGGCTGACTGCGCAGCACAGGACCGTCAAGGGCCTCTATGCAGTCCCCGCACAGCGACACGGTCTCAATCCCACACCCGGCGCACACGCGCGGCAGGAGCAGATCGGCGATGTCGGACAGCAGCTTCACAGTCAGCCCGGGTACATGGGATTCCAGGCCTTTGCCCCGACAACCCTCTGCCACGTCCCTGACGTATACGTGTACACAACGCCGTTGTCAGAGCCGACCCGCATGCTGCCGAGGTCCCCGGCTGCTGAAATCGTCAGCCCGTCGGCAATTGCTCCCAAGCCCACGGAGGGCCCGCCAGTCCACAGGCGATGCGCGTTGGCCGCGGCTTCATCTTCCGACAGCACCGCCAGGAACGAGCTTCCGGCCCAGCTGAAGTCCAGCACCTGTCCGAATTTCTGGCCGACCGGCAGCGGATCACCCGCGCTCAAACGATCGGGCTTGCCTTCGCGGGAGCGGACAATTCCCACAACGTCGATGCGAGTGCCCCCAGCACCGGAAGACAGCACAGCCAGCCGACTGCCTTCACGGGACACCGCGATTCGCTGTACCGTGCGATCTTTGGCAAACGGCATTGCCATTGACACGAGTTCTCCGGTTTTGCCGACAGCCCGGATCTCCGCCGACTTCGCTTCGACCGTGTACACCCATTCGAAGCGGTCGACGCTTGGGCTCACGAAGCCGTGTCCGGTGATGAGGGTTTCGACATCTTTTTCTGCGCTGAAGCGCTCAATCTGCTTGCGGTTTTCGCTCGTGTAGTAGTAAGACTGACCGTCATAGGACTGAGCCGGAAGAACTTTGTCCGACACTTTCGGCGAGTTTTCAACCGGGTCAAAGGAATTGCCCGCGACCCTCGCGATCCTGCCGCTGGAAACCACCACGGCGGCTGCGTCCACCGGCAGGTCAGCAGACACATCGGAACCCGAGGTGATGTTCGACTGGGGTGTTTGGACGCGAACGTCCGAAATCGAGGTGTTTGCGCGCATGGTTTGGGAAATCTGCGAATACAGGCGTTTGCTCGTCGTGTCATCGAGATCGCCGACTTCCTGGGACAGGCCGACGTCGACCGTGCCGCCCTCAGCGGTAACGACGGAGGGTTCGAGTGTGGTTCCCTCCGGCACGGCGGAGATGACTGCGCCGCGCAGATGTTCCCCGGGGCCCTTGAGCAGCTGGCGGGCCACTTCCGTCAGCGTGCCGTTGCCGCGGACAAACCACCGAACGTCCGGCACGAGATACGAATAGTCCTGCGTGAAGAAGTACAGCGGGTAGGCCTGGAAGATCCGGTTGAAGTTCGCTTCGGACAGCACGATGCCGTCGGGAGCATCCGAAATCCGCCATTCGCCGTTGACCTGGCGCAGGCTGAACTCCAGCTTCGTTTCAGTGCCGGAGGGGCTGTCGCGGTAGACGTGGGAAGAGTCGAGGGAAGCCTGCACGGGAACCGCAAACGACACATTGCGCGAATTGGTCGTCACAGAGGCCGTGAGGCTTTCAAGTGACAGGCCCGCTTCGACAATCGACACGTTTTTGAGCGGACTCCATTCACCGGCAAGGTCATCGGTCAAAAAGGAACGGGCCACCGCGAAGCTGCCGGATGAGCTCGAACCGGCAGCCAGGAAGCCGCGCACGATCGAGGCGGGGCTGGCCCCCGGTGCAGGACCGTCTGGGTCTGTGCGGGACTGGACGTCGTTCTCGGATTCCTCCACCGCGGCCGTTCCGATCTGCCCTCCGTGGGGAATGGTGGCGCATCCGGCTGCGCTGAGAGTCAGCAAGAAGGCGCTTGCAGCAGCCGCGAACCGTCGGAGGCGACTGGTCATGACTGTTCTCCGTCCTCATCTGCCGCATCGGCCGGTGATGCGGTTTCGACGACAATCGGTATCGACCCCGTCTGCACGCGCACAGAACCGTCCGAGGTTGCCGGCCCGGCAATGAGCGCGGGCCCGTGTGCGGGAGCATCCGCGGGAGGCAGCGGAAGCGGGGACGATGTGATTTCGGTTCCCTGCCTGCGCGGAAGGGTCAGGCGGAAGCAGGCGCCGTCGCCGGGACTTCCCCACGCTTGGAGCCAGCCGGCGTGCAGGTGCGCGTCTTCCAGCGCAATCGCCAGGCCCAGGCCGGTGCCGCCGAGTGTGCGCCGGCGGGACGGATCTCCGCGCCAGAACCGGTCGAACACGTGCTCGACCTGCTCGACGGTCAGCCCAACACCGTGATCGCGGACGCTGATCGCGCAGGATTCTGCGTTCGCGGCCACATACACATCGATGTTCTTCTTTTCGCCGTGTTCGATCGCGTTGACGACGAGGTTGCGCAGGATCCTGCCGATGCGGATCTGCTCGACTTCCGCTGTCACCGGCGTCGACGGCGTGTGCATGACGATCTGACTGCCCGCCTGCTCAGCCACGATGGTCAGCCCGTCGACGACGTTGGACACGATTTCGGTGATGTCCTGTTCCTTGGTCTCAAGTTTGACGAAGCCGGCGTCGTGCCGGGACACTTCGAGGAGGTCGGACAGGAGCAGTTCAAAGCGCTCCACCTGCGATTTCAGCAGCTCAACGGAGCGCTGTCCGGTTGTGTCGAGTTCGTCTTTTTCCGCGTACAGCATTTCCGTGGCCGCGCCGATCGTGGCCAGCGGTGTGCGCAGTTCGTGAGAGACATCGGATACGAACTGGCGCTGTAAGACGGTGAGCTCTTTCATGCGCACAATCTGATCCTGCAGGGTGTCCGCCATGTCATTGAAGCTTCGGCCCAAGGCGCCGAGCTCGTCATGGCTTGTGACTGTGACGCGCTCGTCGAGGTCGCCGTCGGCCAAGCGCAGTGCGGCCCGTGCTGTTGAGCGAATCGGCGAAACGACAAGCCCGGTGACAAGCCAGGCGACGGCCACGACGAGGACGACCATGACGATCCCCGCGACTGTGAGCGCACGCTGAATGAAATTGAGCGTATTCTGCTCCTCCTGCAGGTCGGCGACGACGTACAGGTCGAATTTGCCGCTTCCCGGCAGAGAAA
Organism: Brevibacterium sp. Marseille-P9724; assembly: GCF_902500275.1. Classification (NCBI taxonomy): domain Bacteria; kingdom Bacillati; phylum Actinomycetota; class Actinomycetes; order Micrococcales; family Brevibacteriaceae; genus Brevibacterium; species Brevibacterium sp. Marseille-P9724. Next base: position 41,134 of record NZ_LR722995.1, read on the forward strand.
CAGACTGTGCTACCACAATGCCGGGCGAGCTCTTCTGCCCCGGCAGGGTGATCGACTGGTACGTCTGGGTTCCCACGGGAGTTTCCTGTGCTTTGGTGAGAAACGCCTCGTCGAGTTCTGATGGGCGCACGGGCTCCTGGCCGTACGGAAGGGCGATGATCGGCGCGACAGAACGTCCGCGATCCCGCGGTTCCAGGGCAATGCTGCGCAGCGGAGTAGACGATCTGACCATCATGGAGCGCAGCTGGGTGTTCACGGTTTCGCTCAGCTGGGCAATGCCCTCGGATGTCGCGGTGGATTCAAGCTCCGAGGCATAGCCTGCCGTTTGGGAGGTGATCGACTGGAGTTTGGCTTCAAACAGGCCGCGGGCGATTTCCCGCGACACGTACGAACCGACCAGCAGAACCGCCGCAATCGACAGGATGAGCGTCAGCGCAACAACGCGCACCTGCAGGGAGCGGCGAAACAGCCGAACGGCGAGCAGATAGGCTCGCAGCCCCAGCCGACGGGCGGTCGTCCAGAGTCTCACGCAGCGTGACCGGCCCGATAGCCCACACCGCGAACGGTGACGACGATTTCCGGGTTTTCAGGGTCGCGCTCGATTTTGGAGCGCAGACGCTGTACGTGCACGTTGACCAGGCGAGTATCCGCCGAGTGCTGATAGCCCCACACTTCTTCCAGCAGCTGTTCGCGTGAGAACACCTGCCACGGTTTGCGGGCCAAGGCGGTCAGCAGGTCGAACTCCAGGGGGGTGAGCGAAATCGGCTCGCCGCCGCGAGTCACGGTGTGGCCGGACACGTCGATCGTGACGTCGCCGACGGTCAGGTGCTCAGGCGCGGTCGGTTCGCTGATCCGCAGCCGTGCGCGCACCCGGGCGATGAGCTCCTTGGGTTTGAACGGCTTGGGCACGTAGTCATCGGCCCCTGCTTCGAGGCCGGCGACAACATCAACCGTGTCGGATTTGGCGGTGAGCATGATGATCGGAACATCGGATTCCCTGCGGATCTCGCGGCAGACCTCCATTCCGTCTTTGCCCGGCAGCATGAGGTCAAGGAGCACGAGGTCGGGTTTGGATTCGCGGAATGCGCCGAGAGCTGCATCGCCCGTCGCGCAGAAATCAGGTTCAAATCCTTCTGACTTAAGCACAATGCCGATCATCTCAGCCAGCGCTGTGTCGTCGTCTACCACAAGAATCCGTGCGTTCATAGCCTTTATTGTTCCCTACCCACCAAAGGTTTTCACTTCGGCCCGCCGATTTTCGCGCAGCCTGATCACGGGAAGCTGTGGAATGATGGGCTGGTCAAAAGCTCATCACGCAGGAGTGAAGTGTTCACACAGAACAGCCCCGACTGGGGTCTGACCGTCGACTGGTCGACGGGCCAGCGGGTTCCGGCCAAAGCCCGCCGCAGGCCCCAGTGGTCTCCCCCGCCTGTCCCGGGGATTCTGCCCAAACGCCCGCTGGGCTTCTTCGAAGTGCTCGATGGCGGCTTCCGCCTGATGCGCAGCCTCCCCGGACTGACCTACGGCAGCGCCGGCATTGCAGCCGGGCTGGCAGCGAGCGTGTTTGCACTCGCCGGGGCCATCACGTGGTACTTCGGGCACAGCTTCTTCACCAAGCTCCTCGACTCATCCGAGGAGGCTCTGAGCGGTCTGAGCTTTGTGGTGCAGATCGGCGCGGGAATCGTCGAATACCTCACCCTGGCTGCTCTCATCGTCTTCAGCGGACTGGCGAGCATCGGCGCCCGCGAAGCATTCTTCGGCCGCACAATGTCACTGCGCCAGGGGTGGCAGCACCTCCGGGGATCCCGCCGAACGCTGTTCGGCGCTGCACTGCTGATGGGCACGGCCCACCTGATTGTGCTCGCGGTGTTCCTTGCCGCAGCAGTTCTTGCCGGCGCAGTGGGCGGAACTGTGATCGGCCTGACCCTGGGAACGGCTCTCGTCCTTGTCTGGTGGGCGCTGACGGTGTTCTTCGGCATTCGCCTGAGTCTGACGGGATGCATCATCACCCAGGAGCGAGTGGGGATCTTCTCCGCAATCGCCCGGTCCTGGAAGATGACCGGCCGCGGCTTCCTGCAGGTGGCAGGCCAGACCGTGTTCGGCTTCTGGCTGGCCAATCAGGTCATCGGCATCATCGCCACACCGGCTTTCATCTACTTGGGAGGCGTCATCGGCGTGCTCTCGATTCTGATGCTCGGCGGCAGCGAGCTCGAGGGGCCGATTGTCGCCGCTGTTCTCGGCACCATCTTCACGGGGCTGTTTCTGGCAATCGGCGTTCTCCTCTACGCCTACCGGGCGGCACTTCTGTCAACCGTCTACTTCAACCTGAGGATGCGCACAGAGGGCTATGACCTCGTCCTCCTGGCAGAAGCGGAGGAAGTATGAGCCGACTGCAGCAGCCCACCCCGGAGCAGGGCCGGGAGTGGGCCGAACGCGAACTGTCTGATCCGCGCTACAGCGAGGTCGACATTTCTTTCTTCGGCAAGATCAAGCGCATGCTCGACCTGTTCTTCCAGAGGCTCGCGGACAGCGTTGAAAGTGCCCAGTCTCCGTGGTTCATCATCGGCGTCATTCTGTTCACAGCAGCCGTTGTGGGCTTCGTCATCTGGCGGATTCGCCGCGGCACCGACGACGACTTCTCGAAGCAGCTTTTCCAGATGGACGCCGAATTCAGCGGCGTCGAACCCTGCGTGTTCCGCAAACTCGCACACGAAGCGGCCGAGAACGGCGATTGGGCGGACGCCGCTGCCAACCAGATTCGCGCAGTCTTCGCAGAGCTGAACAAGAAGCGGATCATCGACGTCGAGGCCGCCTCGACCGCAGCGGAACTGGCAGCCGCGGCTTCCGCGGCAGTGCCGGCTATGAGCGACAAGCTGAATCAGGCCGCCTCGCTGTTCGACCGGATCGTCTTCGGCAGCCACTCCGCAGACGAAGCCGACTACCGCTTTGCCGAGCAGATCGACTCCGCAGCTCAAGCGCTGCGCGCGCCCGCTCAGGAAACAGCTGACGCGGCTGAAACTGCCGACTCTCGCAATTCCCAGCAGGTGAGCGCATGAGCGCCGCACTCGACGTCGCGGTCCGCGGCACGCGTTCAGCCGGCCCCGGACGCAGCCTGAAGTCTCTCGGCCGATCAGCCGGCCTGTGGCTCGTGCTGGTGGCTGTTCTCCTCATGGCCAGTGCGGCCATCACACTGACCTCCGCGGAACGAGACGAAAGGCGTTCCGGGCACTACGACAGCTTCGCCGCAGACGGCACCCACGCCTACGCCAAACTCCTTGAGGACCACGGCGCCAAGCTTAAAAAGACCGAAAACTTCGACACGGCCGCAGAAGCCGCTGCCACGCCGGGCACGACGGTCGTCGTCATCAACCCGGACGACATATCCGTCGACAGCAGGCAGAAGATGACCGCGGCAGCTCAAAAAGGCGGCCATGTGATCCTTTCAGCCCCGTATGACATGGGCGGCTGGGGAAACACCATCCACCCGACAGAGGAATTCGCGGCCCCCGACGACGTTGCGGGTTCCCGCGAACCCGCCTGCGATTTCCCCACAGCCCAGAAGGCGGGCCCGGTCAGCGCACCCTTCAATCATTACTACTCGACCCACAAAGACTCGGTGAAGTGCTACTACCGCCCCGACATGGGCAAGCAGGCCTCCGGCCTCGTCCAGGCTCCGGTCGGCAAGGGCACTATGACGGTGCTGGGCAACAGCAGTTGGATCGGCAACGACGAGATCGCCCTGCACGGCAACGCATCACTCGTCATGGGCCTTGTTGCGGATGCAGATTCCGTCGTCCTGTTCTGGCCGAATCCCGATGACTTCATCGACTCCGATATCCAGGAGACCCAGGATTTCGTTCCCCAGTGGGTGTACTTCGCAGTCCTGTGGATCGGCGTGCTCACACTGGTGGCTCTGCTGTGGCGCGGACGCCGCTTCGGCCCGTTGGCGGCTGAGCACCTGCCGGTGACTGTGCCGGCAAAGGAAACCGTGACCGGACACGCGGGTCTTCTGCAGCGTGCCGGAGCCCGACCAGAAGCCCTGCGGCCCATTCAGCAGGCCGCGATCATCGCACTGGCCCGCAAACTGAGCATGTCCGCTTCGGCTCCCGCGGATGACGTCTGCCGCGCGGTCGCGGCCAAACTGGGCGAAAGCCCACAGCGCATTGAACACCTTCTGCTGCACGCAGAACCGACATCAGACGCAGAACTTGTCAGCCTGGCTCAGGCCATCAGCGAACTCGAAAGGCGACTATGACAAACCAGCACGACCCCAGCGCTCCCATCCCGGACATGCCGGAAAACCAGCCCGGCACACAGCAGCCCGGCGCACAGCCGTCCGGTTCGGTACCTGCCCCCGCCGGCTCCGCCTCGGCAGCGGCTGCCGCCCAGCAGAACCCCCAGGCGAGCGCTCAGCAGACCCGTGTCCAACCCGCCTCGTCGCTTGTTGACCGCCTGGCCCAGGACCACCAGCTGACGGACGTCGACCACGAACTGCGTGCCCGCTTCGGCGCTGTCAGCAGCGCCACGGCCAACGCGGTCGTCGGTCAAGGCCACGCCACGCACGCTCTGCTCATTGCGCTGCTCACGGGCGGTCACGTGCTGCTGGAAGGTGTTCCCGGTGTCGCCAAAACGCTGCTGGTGCGCGCCCTGTCGCACGCTGTTGAGCTCGATCACGCGCGCATCCAGTTCACCCCGGACCTCATGCCCAGCGATGTGACAGGTTCGACCATCTACGACGCCAAGACCGGCGACTTCGAGTTCCGTCCCGGCCCGGTGTTCACCAACATCCTCATCGCCGACGAAATCAACCGCACCCCGCCGAAAACCCAGTCAGCGCTGCTCGAGGCAATGGAAGAGAAGCAGGTGTCGGTCGACGGCAACACGTACTCCCTGCCGAAGCCGTTCCTGGTTGCCGCAACTCAGAACCCCATTGAGTACGACGGCACGTATCCGCTGCCGGAAGCTCAGCTGGACCGCTTCCTGTTCAAGGTCCAGATGAACCTGCCGCAGCGCGATGCTGAGCTTGACATCCTGCAGCGTCACGCCGGCGGCTTTGCCGCAGACAAACTGGCCGATGCCGGTGTGACCCCGCAGATCGACGCCGAGGGCATCCTCGCCGCCCGTGAGCGCGTGGCAGATGTCTACTGCGCCCCGGAAGTGCTCGGCTACATCGTCGACCTGGTGCAGGCCACGCGCCAGGCCCCTTCGCTGGAACTGGGTGTGTCTCCCCGAGGTGCTACGCGTCTTCTGTCTGCCGCGCGGGCTCACGCGTGGCTGTACGGGCGAGCGTTCATCACCCCGGACGACGTCAAGTTCCTCGTGCCGATCTCCTTCCGCCACCGTGTGCGCCTCAACCCCGAAGCGCACATGGACGGTCTCGACGTCGACGATGTTCTCGAATCGATCGTGTCGACGGTTGCGGTTCCGCGCTGATGGTTCTCACGTGGCGCACCATGGTCTTCGCCGGGATCGTCGGCGTAGGCGTTGTTGCCCTGCAGACGACCACGGCCGCGCTCATCGGCATCACGGTGCTGCTGGTAGGCATTGTCGTCGACCTGATCATCACGCCGTCCCCGCGCAGGATTGAGGCGGCGCGCACTCCCGGCGGCAAGGTTCGTCTGGGCCAGGAAACGTGGGCGGATCTCACCCTGCACAATCCGACCAGGCGCACGTACAGGCTGTACCTGCGCGATGCGTGGTCGCCCAGTGCCGGTGCAGAGAACAACCGGGACCGCTGCCGTCTTGCCGCGGGGGAGTCGCACGTGCGCCGGCAGACGCTTAAGCCCACGCGCCGCGGCTGGCTGTCAGCTGACAAGGTCACACTGCGCAGCTTTTCGGTCTTGGGGATTGCCGGCCGTCAGGTGTCATTCGATGTTCCGGCCCAGGTTGCGATCACTCCCCCGTTCCTGTCGCGGCGCCACTTGCCGTCGCGACTGCACCGCCTGCGCGAAATGGAAGGCCGCACGGCACTCATGGTGCGCGGCATGGGAACCGAGTTCGATTCGCTGCGCGAATACGTGCCGGGTGATGACGTGCGCTCGATTGACTGGCGGGCCACGGCGCGCGCCCAAGAGGTCATGGTCAAAACGTGGCGGCCCGAACGCGACCGCCGCGTGGTGATCGTCATCGACTCCGGCCGCCTGGCGGCGAAGCGCTCGGCTGAGGGCACCCAGTTCGACACGTTCGTCGAAGCCGCCATGCTGCTGACGGCTTTGGCCGGATCAGCCGGCGACCGAGTTGACGTGATCGTCGCCGATGCGCGCATCCGCACCGCTTTCGGCCCCCTGGCCAGGGAAAAGGCCATTCCGCGCTTCGACGAAGAGATCGCGGACGTCTTCCCCAGCCTGTACGAGTCCGACTGGCAGGTCATGGCCTCGGAAGTCCTCAAGCGCTGTTCCACGCAGGCGCTCGTCGTGTTCCTCACGCCCCTGGATGCCATCACCATTCAGGAGGATGTTCTGCCCTCGCTGCCGCTGCTCAAGCGCGGCCATCAGATTGCCTTCGCCTCGGTTTCTGATCCGCAGCTGCAGGACATGGCCGACGAGGTCTATTCACCAGCTCAGGTGTACCGGGCCGGTGCGGCACAGCGGGAAATGCTCAATCAGCGTGCGCTGAGCCGCGCAATGTCAGCAAGCGGCGTGTACTCGCTGACGGAACCCGAAGAGAAGCTCCCGCCGGCGCTTGCGGACCTCTACATCCGGCTCAAGGCGCAGGGGAAGCTCTGATGAGCGGCACCTCGTGAATTGACGTACGAGGTGCCTGCCGCCGTGGTCAGCAGACCACGGCTTTGACTGTGGTCAGGCTTACTGGACGGTGACGGTACGGTAGCCGGCGCGCTCCTCTTCGAGGTCCCCGTCGAGACCCGCGAGGTAGGCGGGACGGCCCAGCGCAATCGTGTAGGCGACGATGCCGATGGTGAGTACGGCTCCGAAGATCATCTTGATTCCGAAAGGCATGTAGGACGGGGTGATGAAGCCCTCGATGAGGCCGGACAGGAACAGGAAGATTACGAGCCCCATGGCAACTGTGATGAGCGAACGGCCCTCTTTGGCCACAGCCTGACGCCGCGTCATGTTCCGCGGAATGATCCAGGACGTGAAGATCTTCAGCCCTGCGGCAGCGGCAATGAGGATGCAGGTGATCTCCGGGACACCGTGGGGCAGGATGAACTTCCAAAAGTCCTCCGCATAGCCGGCGTCATACATGATGGCCGCCGTCACACCGGTGTTTGCGGCGTTGCTGATGATGCCGGCGATGACATAGAACCCCGTGATCCCGAGCACCACCCACTGCACGGCAATCCAGGCGTTGTTGACCCACACGCCCACGGCGAAGACCGAATTGGGGTTTTCACGGTAGTAGGCGACGAAGCCGCGTTCGGCAATCTCGCGCCGCGCTGCTGGCGGCAGCATGTAGTCAAGCAGACCGGGGGTCGTGGCCGCCCAAATGTGCGCGCCCACGGCAACACCGGTGAACAGCACGAAGACGCCCACAAAGTACCAGCGCAGCGAATACAGTGCCGCCGGCAGCGACTGCCCGAAGAAGCGCATGGCCGTCGACTTCGCAGAACCGGGAACAGAGCCGAAGTGAACCCTCGCCTGCAGAACAACCCTGCTCAGGTAGACCGCGACGTCTGATTCCGGAGCGACCGTCTGCAGGTGCGACAGGTCTTTGTTGGCCCTGCGGTACAGGCGGTTGAACTCTGCCACCTCGGGGCCGGACAGGCGAGACTTCTTCGAAAGGCGCTGCAGCTCTTTCCAGTCCGGCGAGTTCAGTGCGGCCAGCAGAATGGGATCCATGAAGACCAGATTAAGGCATCTTGACCCGGCGGCGAATATGCGAGGATATAAGGGTGAGCAGACTCGTCACCGGTGAGGCCATCAGCCTGAGCATCCGCCCCGCTTCCCTCATGGCGCGGGCTGGCTCGTGCGCCATCGATTTCCTGATCTACATGATCGTCAACATCGCCTATCTCATCGGGCTGGCCTACTTCCTCGGCAGAATCGGCACCTACCAAAGCGAAATGCTTGCCGGGACAATTGCGTTTCTTGCCACAATCTTCACGATCGTGGGCGTGCCCTGCATTGTCGAGTACCTGACGCGAGGCCGTTCGGTCGGCAAGCTCGCCCTCGGCCTGCGGATTGTCCGCGACGACGGAGGCGCTCTGGCTTTTCGCCACAGCCTCATCCGCGCGCTCCTGTGGCCGTTTGAGATCCTGGGCTCCGGCGGCGGCGTTGCGGCTCTCGTGGGCCTGTTCTCTGCAGACACCAAGCGCCTGGGCGACCACCTGGCGGGCACCATCGCCATCAGCGAACGGGCGAAGCTGCCCGCGGCGCGCACCAATCACGTCAAACCCGAACTGGCGGCTTGGGCGCGCAGCGCCGATATTTCGCCCATCCCTGCACCCCTGCAGCACCGCGCCGCGCAGTTCCTCACCACGGCGCACATGCACACAGAAGAATCCAGGTGGGCCCGCTCGGTCGAAATCGCCGATGAGCTCAACAACTACGCTGCCCCGGCACCCCCGATGGGCACCCTGCCCGAAGAGTTCATTGCCACGATCGTGGAGTTCCAGCGCTGGGAGGGCTACCGGCGCGCACAGAAGGCGCAGAAGGCCAAAGAGGTCTTCGCCAGCCGCATGGACAGGCTGCCGCACGGCTTGCGTCTGCAGTAGGAACTGCTCCGCGCCGTCGCTGCGCGCCCCGGGTGCGGCTTAGCGGCGGATAATGGCCAGAGCGGCAGCGACGAGTTCGTCTGTGTGCTGCTGGCTTGAGGCTTCCACGTTCAGCCGCACCAGCGGCTCCGTGTTGGAGGTGCGCACGTTGATCCAGAAGTCCTCACCGTCGAGTGTGATCCCATCGAGCCGATCAATCGTCACCGGGCCGAACTCACCGCGTTGGCCGGCCTCGGCCACGGCGTCCAGCACGGCCTGCTGATCTTCCACCCGCGAATTGATTTCACCGCTCATGGGTCCCGGCGCATAATCGGCGGCGAGCTCGCTCAGCGGCTTCCCGGAATCGTGAACGGCTGCAAGAACGTGGCCTGCGGCGAGCAGACCGGAATCCGCCCCGAAGAAGTCGCGGAAGTAGTAATGGGCGGAGTGTTCGAAGGCGAAAACCGCGTTGTTGGCTCGCATGGCCTGTTTGATGCCCGAATGCCCCACGGGCGTGCGCACCGGTTTTCCGCCTGCTTGTTCAACCCATCGCACTGATGAACGCGAAGTGAGCAGATTGTGCAGCACAACCGGCTGCTCGTCAGACCGAACCCGGCGGATTTCATTGACCGCGGTCATCGCCCCTATCGCTGAGGCCGAAACCGTGTCGCCGTTTTCGTCTACGAAGAAGCAGCGGTCGGCGTCACCGTCAAAGGCCAGACCGATAACCGGCTGGTTCGATTCCCTGCTGGCTGCGACAACGGCTTTCTGCAGGTCGACCAGGTTGGCCGGGTCAAGCGGATTGGCGGGGTGGTGTGGGAATGTGCCATCGGGCTCCATGTACATGCCGCGCACGGTGATGTTCAGTGCATCGAGGCCTGCCGCACTGCCGAGCACCTGCGGAACAGTCAGCCCGGCCATACCGCTGCCGGCATCGACGACGACCGTGATGTCCCCCACCCGTCCCAGGCCCGTGAGGGTGCGGATGCGCTGGGCAAAGCCCTGTACAACCCGATGCGCAAGCTCTTCGTCGACACCGAACGCACTGTCGACAGCCGTCGTAGAGGCTGTGCTGTTCGGCCGCTGCGGTGCGGAGTCCAACAGCTCCAGCGCCGCGCCCAGGAGGTCGGCTCGCGACACTCCCGATGCGCCGGGGCCGCACACTTTGATGCCGTTGTATTCGGCCGGGTTGTGGCTGGCAGTCACCATGAATCCGGGAAGACCGAATTCGCCGGAGGCGAAGTAGAGCTGATCGGTCGATGCCATGCCGATGTTGCGCGGCTGTAGTCCTGCCTGCTGGCTGCCGGCTGCCAGCAGGTAAGCAAAGCGCGGTGAGGTTTCCCGCATGTCGTGGGCGATGAGGATCTGCGAGCTTCCCCATTCCTCCCCTGCGGCGCGGGCGACGGCCCAGCCGAACGCGAAGATGAAGTCGTCGGTGAGTTCTTCTCCGACAAGCCCGCGGACGTCGTAGGCGCCGACGGTGCGGCGTTCACGTGCAAATCGGTTCATGTGTCCTCGATGATCGTCAGGTGCCCGCGTTTGCGCCCGTCGGGCGCTTCGGGTTCGGCTTCGCGAACGGCGTCTGCGATTGCCAGGAGGTCATCGCGGGTCCGCTCAATGGGCGGTCCCTCGGTTTCCAGGCGAATGATCTGCCACTCACGTGGCGGGGTGATCCTGTCGGAGTGAACTTCGCACAGGTCGTGAGCTCCCGGTTCGGGCTGCTGGGAAAGAGGACCGATGACGATGCACGCCTCGGAATGAACATAGGTCAGCGTGCGGTTGGCGGGCAAGGGACAGCCGAGCTTGGAACAGGTGCGAAACACACAGGCAGTGTAGTACAGCCGCAGCTGCTCTTGATCGTCTACGCTGGGCCGGAAGGGAGGGCCCGTGTCCAGGCATCGTGATTTCCGCGGTTCGACTCTGCCGCCGCACGCTCCAGCGTCTGCACCCCGTTGGGAGCAGCTGGAGCGGGCTGGGGCGGAGCTCCTGGCTGAACTGCTTACTGCCCGAGGCGTCGGCGCCGCAGACTATGAGCTGCGGTTGCGCTGGGTTCCGCCAGCGAGCCAACAGGGGCTGACAACATCGATGGGGCTTGCCGCTCTTGCCTACGAGAGAACACAGGAAAGCCCCGGAATCATCGAGGTGAACTATCTTCCGCTGCGCGCACTGGCACCCACGGCTGAACAGCGGGGCCAGATTCTCGATGCGGAGCTGACCGAACTGGTAGAGCTCATGTTCGGCTGATGCCTGTTGTTGAGCACAGGCCGCGCCCGCCGGGGCTGGTCAGGTTTGACAAAAGGGGCGACGGCCTGCGCCTCGCCCCTTTTGCCAAATCCGTGGAGTTCACACGACCTGCTTCTTCACACGTCGCCGTTCCCGTTCTGACAGCCCGCCCCAGATTCCGAAGCGCTCGTCGTTCGACAGCGCGTATTCGAGACATTCTGCGCGGACCTCGCAGGAAGCACACACCCTTTTGGCTTCGCGGGTGGATCCGCCCTTTTCAGGGAAAAAAGCCTCTGGGTCCGTTTGGGCGCACAGGGCCTGGTCCTGCCAGTCAAGACCTCCGTCGCCTTCGCCCAGCAGAAGAGCCAGCGGACTGATGCTCGAAATGCCTGCATCGGGTCCACCGGAAATCGGCTTGAGCTCGGTAGGATCGACAGACAGCGGGTCCGGAACGAAGGACGGGGATGAGTGCGCGGGATCAACGAACCAGTCCTCAGCCGCGCGCTCGGTGACGCTGGGAGCCGGACGTTGCGGAGAACTCTTGTATTTGCGCGCTTCTGACACGTGCTTCCCCTTTCTACGACCGTCCTTGCGGGACGTGCCGTAGTTAAATTACACGTGTGTCATTCCGCTTTAGTCAAGCGCACTCGTGTTATTTCGCCCACTCGACCCCCAATAATAGAACGGATGTTCCCACCTGGCGAGCAGTTGAAACACAATATATGGACGCCCTTCCGTTCCCGTACCACAATCTGTAGGGTGGGTGAAGTTTTTTCATGAATTTTCATTTTTTCTTCGTCTCGAAGCCCGAAAAGACGCCAGATCGGCGGAAAACAGCGCCGTTGCGACACGCCCAAAAGAACATCCAGTGCCGATTCGGCGCGCGCTGACGCCGGATGACATGATGACCTCATGAAGATCACCGTCCTGCCCGTCACCGACGGACTCACCCATGTGATCGCCGATGTTCGCCAGGCGGGAATGCAGCACACCGCAGCTGAGCTCACGGTGGTTGCATCTACGCTCACCGATGTCACCGTCCACGGACTGCGATTCTGCCCCGACATCGACGCCTGCCTTATACCCCCGACCTCCCCCGTGCCCGGCGGGGCAGCCGCTGAACTGGCCGCATTCCGGGTAGATGCGGAGTGGTTCTCCATGAACGACCGTCAGCTGGCAGCAGCCGTTCTGCGCAGCCGACTCATGGGCTTAGGCTACGGGCTGAGCGCAGTCACGCAGGCTATGACCAAGCGCTACGCCCCGGACTTCACGGTCCTGCCCCTGACCGACACCGCGGTCGAAACCATGGCCGTCGTTTCCGGCCCGCAGTCTGACGAAGCCTGGCCGGCCCGCCGCTACATTGCACAGCGCCGCACCGACGCCAAGCGCATTGTCCGCTCCGGATTCGACGACGCCAAGGCGGCGCCGGGTGTTCTCAAGTCGATTCGCGAAGCCGATGTCGTCATCTTCGCCGTCGACGAACGGCCTGAATTCACGGCGGCACCGGCGCTCAGCCTGCCGGGGATGGTGGACGCGCTCTCAGGCACCCGCGCCCGGGTTCTGACAATCGGCGCTGATCGGCTGGACGAAGAAACACGCGCCCTGCTCGGCGGTGAAGAAGCCGATGCGAAACTTGAGGAGCTCCTTGCCGAGGCCGCATCAGCGCGCCCCGAGGACGGACTTTCCACGGTGTGGGGCTGATGGCACGCACATCGCTTGCCACGGCATTCGGAATCGCCGCGAGCTTTCCGCCCAACCCTTTGGACACGGACCGTGCTGCAGCCCTGATCGCTGCCGACATCGACAGGGTTCGCGTGGAGATCCGCGACGATGACATCATCGCCGTGCGCGCAGACTTCGTCTCGACATGCCAGGGCCGGGTGCTGCAGGCAGGCAGCCCGGAGGTCGAGGCGAGCACCGCGGCAAGCACGCGCACGCTCGTGGCATCGCGGTCGTTCAACGGCGCACCCGTGCGCCTGACGCTCACAGTCAACGGCACCGTGGAATTCAACGGCGGTCACCGCACATCGGGCGAGGCGGTGATCGCACCGGTGCACAAGCCGCACCGGTGGGCCGCCGATGCCTGTGCCTGGCTGCGCTCCTATTTCTTGGCCGATATCGGGGTCGTCATCTTCCAGGACCTCCCCCACCCCTTCCGTCACGGACAGCGGGCGGCGAGCCTCGCCTCGTACGGGGTCGTCGGCCAAAGGATCGCCGACCACGCGGCCGGGACCGCAGCGCTGACAGCCGAGGATTCAACACTCGCGATCATTCGCGCACACAGCAGCCGCCCCGTCGTGTCGGACGCGGCCGCCGAACGTCCCGCTGAGAGCTTTGACGAAGTCGGCGGCCTGGCCCCGTGGTTCCGCCTGGGCTGGGTTGAGGCGTGCCAGAGTGCTCTGGGCGCCCACCCGGAGGGCCTGAGGCCGCTGTCCGGCACACACCACGAGGACATCCTCGCCCACGTCAGCCGCGCCATTGCGACCGTCCGGTCCGGACCGGCTCGCGTACCCGGGGAAGAATGTTGGCGCTTTCTGCCCATGGGCTCCGGCGCCCGCGTGCTCATCGAACCGGCCACCAGTGCCGCGGTGACAGACCCTCGCGCCGCATTGGGTCTTGGAGCCCTTGTCGAGCGCTTCAATTCAGCCCTATGGGTTGAGGGCCTGGGCGCCGACACCGAGGTGCGCACCGACGGCGGCGGTGCCGATGTGCGCATAGTCGTGCCCTGATCAGCCCTGTTTGCCAAACACCCCAGGAGGACCGTGTTCGCTTCGTTCATCGCTCAGCTCGCCGCCCGCTCTGAACCGGCCGTCCGCTGGTCTGGACCGACAGGACACCTGGAGCTGACCGGCGCCGTCTTCGCCAACTGGATCTATAAGTCCACCGCTCTGTGGGAGGACTTCGGCGTGGCCGGACTTGTGGTCGTCACAGACGGCCATCTGCACTGGAGGGCTGCGGCCGGCCTGCTCGCAGCATCCGGCATGGGTCTGCCGGTGTCCGTACTCGACCCGGACACGCCGGGTCCCGATCACCCTCACGCCGCTCTTGTGCCCGCAGGTCTGGAGAATGCGGAGGCCGCTTTCGCCGCCGACGAGGTATTCGTCTACGCCACAGAACCCCTGGCACTGACCACCGATGTGCCCGCAGACTTCCTCGACTTCATCACGGAGGTCCGCTCCAGGCCAGACGTGGTGCCGCTGGCTGAAACACGGCAGCTGCGTTTGGACTTTCCGGGTCGGCAGCTGCGTGTTCCGGTCCCGACCGAGCCGGGACCTGACGCTGTTCTTACGGCCGCGCCGACTGACGATGAGGAGCTCACGGCCGCGCTGCGAGCTCTGCTGGGCGCAGTCCTCACCCTGGGCTGAACGCTTTCGGAAGGCCTCGGCGGCACGTGGTAGGTTTTCAGCATGGACAAAGAAGTTTCATCACCCGCTGAGGCGGTTGCAGACATTTTTGACGGCGCCAGCATTGCCGTAGGCGGCTTCGGAGTCGTCGGAATTCCCGAATATCTCATTCGCGCACTGCGTGATCAGGGCGCAAAGAACCTCACGTGCGTATCCAATAACGCGGGCACCGACGGCCGGGGCCTTGGCATTCTGCTTGAGAGCAAGCAGATCAGCAGAATGATCTCCTCATACGTCGGCGAAAACAAGGAGTTCGCCCGCCAGTACCTGTCCGGAGAGCTCACCGTCGAACTCACCCCGCAGGGCACCCTGGCAGAAAAGCTGCGGGCCGCCGGTGCAGGAATTCCCGCTTTCTACACCATCACGGGCGCAGGAACCCAGGTGGCCGAAGGCGGAATGCCGTGGCGCTACGACTCTGACGGCAATGTCGTCGAATCCTCCCCCGCAAAAGAAGAGCGCACGTTTGAGACCTTCGGCGAAGAGCAGACCTATGTTCTCGAAGAATCTCTGCCGTGCGATTTTGCTCTGGTCCACGCGGCCAAGGGCGACCGTCACGGCAACCTCGTGTTCAACAAGTCTGCGCAGAACTTCAACCCGCCTGCCGCCCAGGCCGGGCGCATCACAATCGCCCAGGTCGAAGAACTCGTAGAGCCGGGCGAGATCGACCCCGCGGATGTTCACCTGCCGGGAGTCTACGTCCACCGGGTGGTCAAGCTCAGCCCGGAAGAAGCCGCTGACAAGCCCATCGAAAAGCTCACGGTGCAGGAGGACTGACATGGCACTGACACGCAACCAAATGGCTGCCCGCGCCGCTCAGGAACTCGAAGACGGCAGCTACGTCAACCTCGGCATCGGGATGCCCACCCTGGTCCCGAACTATGTTTCCGACGATGTCCAGCTGGTCCTCCAGTCCGAAAACGGCCTGCTGGGCGTGGGCCCCTACCCCACACGCGAAACCGTCGACCCGGACCTCATCAACGCCGGCAAGGAGACTGTCACCATGCGCCCGGGCGCGGCCTATTTCGATTCGGCGCAGAGCTTCGGGATGATCCGCGGCCGCAAAATCGATGCGGCGATTCTCGGAGCCATGCAGGTCGATGAGAAAGGCGACATCGCCAACTGGATGATCCCCGGCAAGATGGTCAAGGGCATGGGCGGGGCAATGGACCTGGTGCACGGCGCCAAATCCGTTTTCGTCATCATGGACCACGTGGCTCGCGACAGTTCGCCCAAGCTGCTGACCAAGTGCGAACTTCCGCTGACCGGCAAGGGAGTTGTTGAGCGCATCATCACGGACCTCGCCGTCATCGACGTCACGCCTGATGGCTTCAAGCTCGTTGAGCGCGCCCCCGGTGTCACGGTCGAGGAAATCACCGAAAAGACGCAGGCGAAGCTGATTGTCGAAGGTGACATTCCCGAAATGCAGGTTGCCGAGGTCTGAGCCTGAACAAAAGCTCCCAGCAGCAACAGAAACACCCGATAGCCGTCACTGCTATCGGGTGTTTCTGTTGCTGCTGGGTGTCGGGGTGTCTCCGAACGAGGTGAGGGGCGGTCATCACGACCGCCCCTCACCTGTGTTTATGCGCTGGGGTTCGTCAGCGGCCCAGACCGCCGACGAACAGGGCTCCCTGACCGGTGAACGCGGCGGGCGCTTCGTCAGCTCCGATGAAATAGGCGTCCCCTGGCTGCAGCTGCTGAGTGCCGTGGCCGGTGCTCACCTGGAACGAACCCGAGGTGCACAGGACGATTGTGGGGCCCTCTTCGCCGAGCTGCAGGTTGTCTGCGCAGCTGATGACCTGCAGTCCGAAGTCACGGCAGCCGGTGTCCAGCCTGCCGCTGTTGTCAGCGTGCTGAATGTGCGGTTTCTGGACTTCAAAGCGCACCAGGCGCTGCAGTTCCGGAATGTCGATGTGCTTGCTGGTGAGGCCACCGCGAACGACGTTGTCTGACGACGCCATGATCTCGACACCCAGACCGCGCAGATAGGCGTGCGGGATTCCGGCTGACATGGCCAGTGCCTGGCCGGGAAGCATGCGCACCATGTTGAGCATGAGCGCAACCAGCGCCCCGGCATCCGAAGGGAAGTCGCCGTTGGTCATCCGCAGGATCTCGACGGGGTCGATATCGCAGCCGATGCGCGAAGCGCACTCAGGTGAGGCCTCGGCAATGTCAGCGGCGGCCAGACGGTCAGCGACGGCGCCGAAACCGGGTGTGCCCAGCAGAAGGTTCATGGAGTCCCGCAGCGGGTTCTCACCGGCCAGGACTTCGCGCCACGTGAGCAGTGCCGCGTGGGTTCCCGGCACCTCGGCATCCAGCAGGCGATCAACAGTGGCGGCAATCGCGCGGGGTTCGCGGAAACCCGTGAGCGCATCAAACGGAGACAGCGCGTAGATGAGTTCGGGCTTGTGCCACGCGTCGCGATAGTTTCGGTGCGGCGAATCCAGCGGAATGCCGGCGGCGTTCTCACGCGCAAAGCCCTCCTGGGCCTGTTCGAGGTCAGGGTGCACCTGGATGGACAGGGCTTTGTCCGCTGCGAGCAGCTTCATCAGGAACGGAAGGCGGGGACCGAACGTCTTCACGGATTCTTCACCTAGAACAGCCGCGGGGCTTTCTGCGATGATGTCAGAGAGAGTGCGCGGAAGAACCGCGACCCCGTAGGCCTGTTCGGATGCGGGCGAGGACCACACGACCTGCGACGGACGGGCTTCGTGGGCACCGAACCACATTTCGGCGATGGGTTCGTCAGTGGGAGCCTGTTCGAGAAGGGCGGGAATGGCGGTGGTCGAACCCCAGGCGTAGTTGGCCAGTGAGCCTTGTAGCTTCAACATCTTCTCCTTGCAACCTTAGCGTCCGGCCACAGTAGAAGTCCACAGTGAACGCCGTGGCCGCGCAAAGCGACATCAGAGTGAAGCGAAGGTTACATTCGGATGATTCACTTGGGCACCGAGCAGATGGAGCTCGGCTTCGGCTTCTTTTCGGAAGCGTGCGCCGGTGCTGGTCCGAAAAGGCCGGGGGCAGCCTGTTCGTCCTCTTTCTTGGACTTCTCAATTCCGTCTTTGACCAGCTGTTTGGTCACCGTGAAGTCGGGGTGTGAGGGTGTGACATGAGGCGGTGTGAGCTCAACCGAGAGCATCTTCTGCGACTTCGCCTTCATGCCGAGGTTGATGAAGTCATCGGCCTGACGCTGCGGGACGTCAGTGGAAACGACATCCGGTGCTGCAGCGGCGAGTTTTGTAAAGCGCGTCATGAGGGTTGCCGGATCCATCTGCCGCAGCATGGCTTCCTGCACGCAGCGCTGGCGCACCATGCGCTCATAGTCAGTGGCGAACTCGCGCGAACGGCCATACCACAGGGCCGTGCGACCGTCCATCTTGATGTTCTTCCCCGGCTCAATCCACTCTTTGGGCGGGTAGTGCTTGCCCGTGGCCGGATTGATCGGCCTGGAGATCGGCACCCGCACTTCCGAATTCAGGCGGATTCCGCCCATGGCGTCGATGAGCTTCTGGAAGCCCTTGAGGTCGATCATCGCGTAGAACTGGATTTCCAGACCCGTCACGCCCTCGAGAGCTTCGACGGTTCCCTGCACACCTGCGGGAACATCGCCCTTGTATTCGTCAGCGTGCTTTTCGGCTTCCTGGTAGACCGCGTTGATGAGGCACGCGTCACCGCAGTTGTAGCCCTGTGGGAAGTGCTTCTTCAGCGGCGAAGAATTGGGAAACGGCACGTTCTGAGTATTGCGGGGAATGCCGACGACCACTGACTTGCCCGTCTTGGCGTCCATGGACACAACCGTGAGGCTGTCGGGGCGGATGCCTTCGCGGCCCTTGCCCGCGTCGGAGCCGAGCAGAGCCACGTTGTAGCGGCCGTCCACCGGCTTCTTCATCTTTCCGGAGGCAAACAGCTGAGACATCAGCGACCGCTGCGCGTTGACCGTCACACCGCCCCACGCGGTGCCCAGCCCCACGAGCAGAACTGCAGCCAGACCGACAGCCAAGAACTTCGGCCGGGTCTTCTTGCTCAAGCTGACAACCCGCACCCTCCGCATGGTGTCCAACAGGCACACAATCCAGTTGATGCCCGCCGCCAGCACCACCACAAGCGCCAGGACCAACAGGATGGGGTCGGTGCCGATCGTCAAGAAGAAGCTGCGCTTGAACAGCCCGACGATGATGGCCGCCAGCAGCAGAACCCACGTGCCGAGTGTGATGCAAAGCGCTGTTCGGGTGAACTTCCGCGAAGCGCCGAGCACACTCTGTACGGAACCCGGCATGAGCGCAGAGCACAGCAGCAGCCACCACCCGCGGCGGTCCCGGACATACTCCGGGCTTCGCTTGGGATTGCGGATGGGGTCTGCGTACTGAAGCTGTCTGCGCTGGCTCATGCGGGAATCGTCTCTCAGCCCAGGAGCTTGCGTCCCATGACAAGACGCTGAATCTGGTTGGTGCCTTCGTAGATCTGCGTGATCTTCGCATCCCGCATCATGCGCTCAACGGGGTGATCGACAACGTAGCCGGCGCCGCCGAGCAGCTGAACCGCGTCAGTGGTGATCTCCATGGCGACATCCGAGGCGAATGCTTTCGCCGCGGCGCCGAAGAAGCCCAGATCGTCATCATCGCGCTCTGACTTCGCAGCCGCGGCGTAGGTCAGCTGGCGGGCGGCTTCGAGCTTCATGCCCATGTCAGCGACCATGAACTGCACCGCCTGGAAGTCGGACACGGACTTGCCGAACTGCTTGCGGTCCTTGACGTAGGCGATCGCATAGTCGAGTGCGCCCTGGGCAACGCCGAGAGCCTGCGCGGCAATCGTCACGCGGGTGTGGTCGAGGGTGCGCAGGGCGATCTTGAGGCCTTCGCCTTCGGCACCGATGATGCGGTCGCCCGGGATGCGGCAGTCTTCGAAGAACAGTTCGCGCGTGGGGCTGCCCTTGATGCCGAGCTTGCGCTCCTTTTCGCCGAAGGTGAAGCCCTCATCGTCCTTCTCCACAACGAACGCGGAGATATTGCGGCCCCGCGGACCGTCAGGATCAGTGACGGCCATGACGGTGTAGAAGTCGGAAACGCCCGCGTTGGTGATCCACGTCTTGACGCCGTTGAGCACCCAGTCGTCGCCGTCGCGCTTAGCGCGGGTCTTCATGCTCGCGGTGTCCGAACCCGCTTCGCGTTCGGACAGACCGTAGGAGAAGCCGTGGCCCTGGGCCAGCTGCGACAAGTACTTCTTCTTGATCTCTTCACCGCCGCCGAGGATCACCGGCATGGAGCCGAGCTTGTTGACCGCCGGGATGAGAGACGACGACATGCAGCCGCGGGCCACTTCTTCGATCACGATGCAGGTTGCAAGGGCATCTGCGCCCACGCCGCCGTATTCTTCGGCCACGTGCGGGGCGAAGAAGTCGGTGGCCAGCAGGGCATCGTGTGCTTCCTGCGGGTAGCGTGCCTCAGCGTCGACTTCGGCTGCGGCGGGGGTGATTTTGTCTTCGACAATAGAGCGCACCGCGGCGCGGATCTCTTCGTGCTCGTCGGTGAGCCTGTAAACATCGAACATTGGATTCCCTTTCAGCTGTGCTCTTCGAGCCGGCGCTTGAGCGCGCGGCCCTTCTCTTCAGCGGCACGCCCCAGTTCGAGGCGATAGTCGTCAAGGCGTCGGCGCAGAGCCGCAGATTCATCGTCGCGCCCGGCGCTGATGATCCTAGCGGCAAGCAGACCTGCGTTCTTCGCCCCGCCGATCGACACGGTTGCCACCGGAACGCCGGCGGGCATCTGAACGATCGACAGAAGCGAGTCCATGCCGTCAAGGTGCTTCAGCGGCACCGGGACGCCGATCACCGGCAGGGACGTGACAGAGGCGAGCATGCCCGGAAGGTGGGCGGCGCCTCCGGCCCCGGCGATGATGACGGAATATCCCGCCTCGTCGGCCCGAGTGCCCCAGTCGATCATGTCGTGGGGCATACGGTGGGCGGAAACGACTTCCGCCGTGAACTCGATGCCGAGCTCTTCCAGGATGTCGGCGGCGGCACTCATGGTGGGCCAGTCAGAATCGGACCCCATGACAATGCCGACTTTCGGCGTGGTGCTCATGTCTGCTCCTCCGTCAGGGCAGGTCGGGATGAGGGTTGGTGTCAGTCCCGGCAATGAAGTGCGCCGCGTGGCGAGCGCGCGCCAGAACCGCTTCGACGTTCTCACCGCTGAGGTTGACGTGTCCGAGTTTACGGCCGGGACGCACGTCCTTGCCGTACATGTGGACCTTGATCTGAGGGTCGTGGGCCAGAACGTGCAGATAAGCCCGGTAGAGGTCTTCGCGGTCACCGCCGAGGACATTGGCCATAACTGTCACCGGCGCCTTCGGCGCTGGATCGCCCAGCGGAAGGTCGAGAACGGCCCGCAGGTGCTGTTCGAACTGGCTGGTGATCGAACCGTCCTGGGTCCAGTGGCCGGTGTTGTGCGGGCGCATGGCCAGTTCATTGACCATGTAGCCGTCAGCAGTTTCGAACATCTCCATGGCCATAACGCCCGTCACTTCGAGCGATTCGGCAACAGTGAGCACGTCAGCTGTGATCGCCGCTGCCTTGTCCGAGTCGAGCCCGGGTGCGGGTGCGACCGCTTCTGTGCAGATGCCGCCTTCCTGCAGGGTTGCCACAACCGGCCACACGGCAGTCTGGCCCATGGGCGAACGGCCGACCATAACGGACAGCTCGCGTGTGAAGTCAACGGCCTCTTCTGCCAGCAGCGGCCCAGTGCCGAACCAGTCGGCAGCCTCATCGGCACTGCTGATGAGCTTGACCCCGTGGCCGTCATAGCCGCCGCGGGGAGTTTTCACGATGATCGGCCAGCCGATGTCATCGCCGAAAGTCTGCAGGGACTCGGTGTCGGCGACTTCGCGCCACCTGGGGTTGGGCAGGCCCAGTTCGTCCATTTTGGCGCGCATCTTGAGTTTGTCCTGGGCGTAGACCAGTGCGTGGGGCCCGGGATGGACGCTGTGTCCGGCCAGGGTCAGCGCTTCGAGGTGCTCGGTAGGCACGTGTTCGTGATCGAAGGTGATGACGTCGACCGTTTCGGCGAATGCGCGAAGCGTGTCGAGGTCCTTGTAGTCCCCGACGGTCACCCGGCTTGAAACCTGCGCGGCAGAAGACCCTTCGGCCTCTGACAGAACATGAAACGCAACGCCCAGAGCTTCGGCCGCGGGCGCCATCATGCGCGCCAGCTGACCGCCGCCGATTACACCAATACGTGGAAAAGACACGCTTTCACTCTAGCGGGCGCCGCCTGGCGGAACTCTGAGTGACCCGCACCCAATGTCGCCCAATGCCATCGGGCTGGATGCCGGTTCTCGCGGCCTATAGTTGGCCCGTGGGCAAGAAAAGACGCGAACTGGTCAAAATCAGCCGCTTCACGGCTGTCGGGACCGTCGCCTTCCTCGTCGACGTCGGCATTTTCAATCTGCTCATGCTGACGGCCCTTCAGGGCCGCCCCGTGTTGGCGAAGACCCTCGCGGTGCTGTGCGCAACAGCGGTTTCCTGGATCGGTTCGCGACGATGGACCTTTGCCGACCAGCAGCCGCGCTACCGGCCCGCGTTCGAAGGCGTCCTGTTCTTTGCCGTCAATGCCGCCGGAATGGGCATTGCGCTGCTGACCCTGTGGATCTCCCACGATCTTCTGGGCTTCACATCGCTGCTTGCCGACAACATCGCCGGCAACGGCATCGGACTGCTGCTGGGCAACATCATGCGCTATTTCGCCTACCGGTCCTGGCTGTTCCGCGGCAAGGCGAGCAAGCGCGAGGTGCTGACAGACACCTCGTCAGTGCCGGAAGGCGCGAACTCAGCCTTCGAGCACAAGCAGCGGGATGGAAAGTTCGGCTGAGCTCACTCCCCCGTGGTGTCCCAGCAGGCTCAGAGCCGACGGCGAATCAGTGCGCGAATCAACGACGGCGGCTGTTTCGTCGCACACCACCACGAGGTCGCCGATGCGAGCGCGGAAGGCTTGTGCGACTTCCCCGAACCAGCCTTCGCGGATCGCTTCGTCACGAGTCATGACGCGGCCTCTGCCTGCCAGGTGGGCGCGGAATGCCTCCGCCGTGTCATCGCTGGCACCGGCCCGGGTGTACAGGTGTGCCGCGCGCGGCTCTCCCCCGACTGCAGCCAGCCCCGCGGTGAGGTCGGGGTGTTCGGCCAGGTCGATGCGGTTGCGGTGGGCGACGTCGACCATGCCGTGATCGGCGGTGATGATCATCGTCATGTCCGGTCCGAGTGCTGCGGCCAGGCTGCTGAGCATCTGGTCGACCTGTTCGAGCTGTTCGATCCACTGGTCGGAATTCCAGCCGGCCTGGTGTCCGGTTTTGTCGAGTTTGCCCCAGTAGAAGTAGACGAGCCGACGTCCAAGGGCGCGCATTTCTTCGTGTGCGTGGCGGACCCGCTGCTCCCAGGAGTCCGAACCGCGGAAGCGTCCCCCGCGCAGGGTTGCGGCGTTGAGTCCCCCGCGGGAGAACTTCGGCTCTCCCAGCTGCACAACGTCCAGCCCGGTCGCGGCAAGCCTTTCGAACAGTGTGGTGTCGGGGGTCCACCGGCTCGGGTCGACTTCGCTGGAGCCGGTCAGCTGATTGAACACCTCGCCGCTTTCGGGGTCGAGGAGCCTGTAGCCCATGATGCCGTGCCCGCCGGGCAGCATTCCCGTGCCGAGCGAAGACAGCGAGTTCGCGGTGGTCGACGGGAAACCAGCGCTGCCGGGCCGCAGGTGCTGTCCCACCGAACGCAGAAACGGCGTGTAGGCCCGGCGGGCGCGCAGCAGCTCCAAGCCCATTCCGTCGATGAGCACGACGATCACCACGCGCGCCTGGGCTGCACTGCCGCTGAGGATGGTCTCGGTGCGCAGGCGCTGATCGACCGACAGCACGCTCTGGGCATCCAGTGCGGCTGCCGCGGCGGGAACGATGTCCGACAGCAGCGGGCTGTTCGCGTAATCCGGCGGGTGGAGCTGTTGTGTCACGCTGGGCTTTCTCAGTTGTGTGCGGCTGTGTTGTCTGACGAGGCGGAGCTTCGGTTCCGCACTGCCGTGCGGTTGGAGGAGTTCTTGCGCTTACTGCCGCTGGGTGCGGGCGGCGTGGATGACGCGGCGCAGCGTGTGGGCGAAGCTGACGGTCGCGTCGACGGCCTGCTGGCCTTCTGCCTGAGCGGATACGCGCAGCGCCACGTCTTCGCTGAAGCTGCCGCCGCTGAAGCCGTGGTCAACATCGCATTCGGGGTTGCCGCAGGTTTCGGGGAACACCTCCAGGCGACTGCGTGCGCCCCAGGACATGATGAGCTGCACTTCCACCGGGCTGTCGCCGGGACGGTAGTGGGCGGGATCGGCGTAGGTTGCGAAGATCGCCGGGGCGGCGAGCCGATCAAGTGCGACTTCTTCTGTGCTGCACAGGGCGCGCGGTTCGCTCCAGCCGGGCTCAGGGTGCGGTTCGTCGTCAACCCGGGCCAACACCAGCCGGGTGGGGGTGAGCACGAAAACGCTCACCAGCCGGTGGATGGTGTCGAGGTCCATGTGGGTGTCGGTGTAGACCAGGTGGTCGAGCACGGGTTCGTCCAGCAGGGCTTCTGCTATTGCAGTCGCTGCGATCTGCGGATAGTAGCCGGCGTCTTGGATGTCGGCGATGAGTCGCTGTGGAAGGTCCATCCGACCATTGTCTACTGCCACCCGCGCGTAGGGCTAGGCGGGAGCGTCTGCGGGGCCTAAGCTGGGTGTTATGAGCGCCTATCCACAGTCCTGGGAAGCCGACGTTGTCCTCCGCGATGGTGCGACGGCGCGTCTGCGCCCGATTCTGCAAAGCGATGCCGACGGTGTGCAGGCCATGCACTCCCGCCAGTCGGCCGAATCCATCTACATGCGGTTCTTCGCCCCGATCAAGCAGATCCCGGAGAAGGACCTCGAACGGTTTGTCACTGTCGACTACCGCGACCGCGTGGCCTTTGTCATGACGATCCGCGACGAGATCATCGGCATCGGCCGCTATGACCGCCTGGATGAGAATTCCGCCGAGGTCGCATTCAACATTGCGGATGCCCACCAGGGCCGCGGCATCGGCTCGATTCTGCTGGAGCACCTGGCCGCCGCGGCCCGCGAAATGGGCATTGACCGCTTTGTTGCCGAGGTTCTGCCGCAGAACCGGCCCATGCTGCAGGTGTTTGCCGCAGCCGGCTATGAAATCACCCGCGAATTCGATGATGGGGTTGTGGCTGTCGCCTTTGACATCGACCCCACTGAAAAGTCCCGGCAGGTGCTCGCTTCGCGTGAGCACCGCGCTGAGGCTCTGTCGGTGCGCGGCATTCTGCACCCGAAGTCGATTGTGGTCTTCGGCGCTTCTCGCAGCCGCGCCTCGATCGGCAATCTGCTCCTGCGCAATCTGACCGCCGGCGGTTTCCGCGGTCGGCTCAACATCGTCCATCCGAAGGCCTCCGAGGTTGCGGGGCTGCCCACCGTGTCGAGTCTCGATGACATTGAGGGCGACATCGACGTCGCCGTGATCGCGGTGCCGGCGGCAGCTGTCCCCCAGGTTGTCCGCGACTGCGCAGAACGGGGTGTGAAGGGCGTTGTTGTGATCTCCTCCGGTTTTGCCGAGACTTCCGAAGACGGCGCACGCCTGCAGGAGCAGGTGCTCACAACCGCGCGCACGTGGGGCATGCGCCTGATCGGCCCGAACTCTTTCGGCGTGCTCAACTCCGACCCGGATATCGAACTCAACGCCTCGCTGTCGCCGTTCCTGCCCGATCCGGGACACGTGGGCGTGTTCAGCCAATCGGGCGCTTTGGGCACCGCAATGCTCGCGGCAGCCCGCGAGCGCGGCATCGGCATTTCGACCTTCGTATCCGCCGGCAACCGCGCAGACCTGTCCGGCAACGACATGATGCAGTACTGGCAGGAAGATCCCGCCACGAACGTCGTGTGCCTGTACCTCGAATCGATCGGCAATCCGCGCAAGTTCTCGCGCATTGCCCGCCGGGTCACCCGCAATAAGCCCGTCATCGTCATCAAGTCCGATCTCACCGGCGGTGAGCTTCCGCCGGGGCACGCGGTGCGCGTATCGTCCCTGTCGGCCAGCGCCATGGATCAGGTTCTTGCGCAGGCCGGTGTTATTCGCGCCCGTTCGGTCAGCCAGATGTACGACATCGCACAGGTGTTCGACACGCAGCCGCTGCCGGCCGGCAAGCGCGTCGGCATTGTGGGCAATTCCGCGGCCCTGTCCACACTCGTTGAGCAGTGCGTCCGCGCGGAGGGGCTGAAGCTCGGCACTGCCCCTGTCTCCCTGCACCCGGAGGCCACGGTTGACGACTTCGAAGCTGAACTGCGGCAGGTGTATGCCAACCCGCACGTGCACTCGGTCGTCGTCATAATCACCCCCTCTCCCAGTGTTTCGTCATCGCAGATGGCGCAGGCCATTGCCGATGCCGCCGCACAGTCGGGCAAGACGACCGTCGCCTGCTTCCTCGGCGTGCACGGCAAGGACGAAATGCTCACGTCCTACACCCGGTCCGAAACCGGCGAGCGCACGAAGCACGTCGTGCCTTCCTATGGCGGCCCCGAAGCAGCCGTGTGGGCGCTTGCCCGGGCCACCGAGTACGCGGTGTACAAGAAGTCCGATCACGGCCACTATCCGATCTTCACGGATCTGAAGAGCCGCAGGGCCCGGCAGATCATCGAAAGCAGCCTGGCGGAAGCCGATTCGCCGCGGGTGACCATGTCTGATGAGGCCGCGCACGCTCTTCTGGACGCCTACGGCATCGAGGTGCTGCCGTATATCTCGACGGCTACGGTCGAAGAGGCCAAGGAAGCGGCGGCGAAGATCGGCTACCCGGTAGCGCTTAAGGCTGTGCACAAGAAGCTGCGCCACCGCTTTGAGTTCGGCGGAGTGCGCCTTGCCATTCAGACCGAGGCGGAGCTCGTGGGCGACTGGAACGGCATCGCGGACGTCATTGCGCAGTCTCTTGATGACGATGATGACCGTCGGATCGACGTGCAGGCTATGGCTCCGGCGGGCGTGGGGTGTGTCATTCGGGCCGGTGAGGACCCGCTGCTGGGTCCCATGGTGTCGTTCTCAATCGCCGGTGACTCCACTGAGCTGCTGGACGACGTTGCCCACAGGGTCGCTCCCCTGACCGATCTCGACGCCCGCAACATGGTGCGCACTCCCGGAGCCTCCCCGCGCCTGTTCGGCTACAAGGGGCTGCCGGTGGCCAATGTCGAACCGGCCGAGGAGATCCTGCTGCGGCTGGCCGCGCTGGTTGATGACTTCCCCGTCATCCGCAGTGTCGAAGTCCGTCCCATCATGATCACCACCGACAAGAGCTACCTCTTGTCGGCCCGCATTCAGCTTGCGGCTGATGCCGACCGCATGGACACCCTGCGCCGTAGGATGTGAGCCGGCCAAGGCAGCCGGGAGCCGAAGCGTGAGCGCGCCAGACGGCGCGGCGACCGTGAAATAAGCGGCTTTCGCCCAGCTGAGCGCTACACTGACCTCCGGATGGCACAGCAGCTGCACAAGGAGGAAGCCGAGTGACCGACGGTCAGATCGTCGATATTGACGTCACCCAGGAAATGGAGACGTCGTTCTTCGAATACGCGTACTCGGTCATCTACTCTCGTGCTCTGCCGGATGCCCGCGACGGTCTCAAACCCGTTCAGCGCCGCATCCTCTATCAGATGTCGGAAATGGGGCTGCGCCCCGAGCGCCCGTACGTGAAGTCTTCGCGCATCGTCGGCGATGTCATGGGCAAGCTCCACCCCCACTCCGACACCGCGATCTATGACGCTCTTGTGCGCATGGCCCAGTCTTTCGTCATGCGCGTCCCACTGGTCGACGGCCACGGCAACTTCGGTTCGCTCGACGACGGCCCCGCAGCCCCCCGGTACACGGAGGCCCGGCTGGACCAGGCGGCCATGCACATGCTTCGCAACCTGGACGAAGACACCGTCAACACGGTTCCCAACTACGACGGTTCGCTCACCCAGCCCGAAGCCCTGCCCAGCGCACTGCCGAACCTGCTGGTCAACGGTGCGTCCGGCATCGCGGTCGGCATGGCCACCAACATGGCCCCGCACAACCCCGGCGAAGTCATAGCCGCCGCGCGGCACCTCATCTTCCACCCCGAAGCGACCCTTGATGAGCTCATGCGGTTCGTCCCGGGCCCGGACCTGCCGACCGGCGGTCGGATCATCGGCCTGTCCGGTGTGCGCGATGCCTATGAGACCGGCCGCGGCACCTTCCGCACCCGCGCGACCGTGAAGTTCGAGAACATCACCCCGCGCCGCCGCGGCATCACCGTCACCGAACTTCCCTACCTCGTCGGCCCCGAAAAGGTCATCGAGAAGATCAAAGACAACGTCCAGGCCAAAAAGCTGCAGGGCATCAGCTCGGTTGACGACTACTCTGACCGCAAGCACGGCCTGCGCTTGGTCATCGGCATCAAGTCCGGATTCAATCCCGAAGCCGTACTCGAAGAGCTCTACCGGCTGACCCCGATGGAAGACTCCTTCGGCATCAACAACGTCTGCCTGGTTGACGGCCGCCCGCGCACCCTGGGGCTGAAGGCCCTTCTGGAAGTCTTCATCGCCCACCGAATCGAGGTCATCCGCCGCCGCAGCGAATTCCGCCTGCAGAAGGCGCTCGACCGTCTGCACCTGGTTGAGGGCCTGCTCATTGCGATCCTCGACATCGACGAAGTCGTCCAGCTGATCCGCTCTTCCGATGACGCCGCACAGGCGCGCACACGACTCATGGAGGTCTTCGAGCTCTCGGAGATCCAGGCGACCTACATCCTCGACCTGCAGCTGCGCCGCCTGACGAAGTTCTCACGCATCGAACTCGAAGCTGAACGCGATGAGCTGCAGGCCACCATCGAAGACCTCCGCGACATCCTCGGTGATGAGAACCGGCTGAAGACGCTCGTGTCCGATGAGCTCGAAGAGACCGCGAACGCTTTGGACACCGGCCGTCGCACGGTGCTCGTCGAAGGCAGCCTCAAAGAGATCAAGGCCGCAGGGCGCAAGAAGGGCCAGAACCTGCAGGTGGCCGACGAACCCTGCTGGGTGCTCATGTCGACCACCGGCAAGATTGCCCGCACCGCAGCGGCAGGGGAACTGTCCGCCACCGGCCGCAGAGCCGCCAACGACGCTCTCATTGCGCAGATCCCCTCGAGCACCCGCGGATCCCTGGGCGCTTTGACGAACAGGGGGCGGGTCCACAAGGTCGACATCATCAACCTGCCCGCTCTGCCGGACCAGGCCACCCGCCCCGTGCTGTCCGGCGGTGTGAAGATCACCGACTTCATCGAACTCGACAAGGGCGAGCACGTCATCGCGCTCATCGACCCCACTGCCGAGGTGGTGCTCGGCACCCGCTTGGGCGTGGTCAAACGCGTTGCCGCCGGTGAGATTCCGAACAACCGCGACGTGTGGGACATCATTGCCCTCAAGGGCAAGGACACGGTGGTCGGCGCAGGCCAGCTTCCCAACCTCGATGACGGTTCCGCCGTGTTCATCACCCAGGCGGGCAATCTGCTCAACTTCACTCTCGACGGTGTGCGCGCACAGGGGCCGGGTGCCGGCGGTGTTGCAGGCATCCGCCTGCCGAAGGACGTTGAGGTCATCAGCTTCAGCGTTGTCGACCCCGCCGAAGACAACCGGGTTGTCACAATTGCCAAGGGTGTGAACTTCAACGGCGAGGAAAGCGAGTCCGTCAAGGTTTCCCTGCTGGCTGACTTCCCCTCGCGGGGACGCGCCACAGCGGGAATGCGCAGCCACCGCTTCCTCAAGGATGAAACTGCGCTCGTCACCGCTTTTGTCGGTCCCCATCCGCAGGCGGCGGCCAAAACCGGCGGCGCACGGGCTCTGCCGGACGAGCTCTCGCGCCGCGACGGCTCAGGGGCTCCCCTAGAAGGCCGGATCGATGCGATCGGCTCTCTCCCGCGCACCGGAATTGCCGCAGATCCAGCCGCAGCCCATGGCGCCTCGGCGGCGGATGCGACCGAATCCGAGGCCGCCGGTGACGCACCGGCGGTCAAGAGCACCCCGAAGAGCAGCGCGGGCGCACCTGATTTCAGCGACGACGACCGCTACAGCCAGATCGGCAGAGAAAAGGACGACGACAGCGGCGTCATCGTTTCCGACGACAACGACCAGCTGTTCTGACTCTCCGGCCGCTGTGAAGCTCAGCGCCCGTCTACTGCGGCGGGAGCCTGCGTCAGGGTTCGACGTCGACGATCATGCACGGCGCTTGGCCGCGGTGCATGTCGACGACCGTGACATCGCCCAGTCCCTGCAGGCTGACGGTGCGGCGATTGGAGAAGTCATAGGCTTCCGTCTGCGAAATGACAGACGAGGTTTCCCAGTCGGTTGTGATGGTTCCGGGTTCGCCGATCGAGGTCAGGCGGGCGGCCAGGTTGACGGTCGAACCGAAGATATCGCCCAGACGAGACAGCACTTTGCCCCACGAAAAGCCCACTCGCGCTTTCGGAAGCTCGGGATCCTCCGTGATGCGCTCCATGAGCCGCACCGAGATCTCCGCTCCCGAACGCGGGGTTTCGGCGGCAAAGAAGACTTCGTCGCCGACGGTTTTGATGACACGACCGCCGCCTGCGGTCACGATGTTGTAGCACAGGGTTTGGAAGCGCTTGACGAGGCTGGCCAGCTGCCGTGGCTCCATCTGCTGGGACAGTCGGGTGAAGGACACGAGGTCGACAAAGCCGATGCCGCGGGCCAGCGGCATGGCTGAATCGTAGAATCCGGGCCGGCCTGCGTTCTTCCCGCCGGGACCTGCGTCATCACCGAGATTGACGTTGAGCCGACCGAACACGTTCGCCATGTTGTGCTTCCACGCGTACAGCATGACTTTTTCCAAAGACGGCAGGATCTGCTCAAACAGGCTCAGCGCGACGGCGCGGGCCTGGCGCTCGTCCAACCTGCGCGATTCGGCGAGATATTCAACAACCGTCTCCATCTGCCACACCACCAGACGGTCAGTGGTCTGACCGATGGCGCGGGCAAGCGCGACCGCGGTTTCTTCGTCCACCATGTTGCGAGCCACGAGGTCGGCCATTTCCGCCAGCGCGTTGACGTCGCGAATGGTGAACGCGGGCGTGCCCTCTTCTGCGATCGGCAGGCCGAGTGCGCGCCAGAACTTCTTGGCGGACACGCTGGACACCCCCGCAAGCTGGGCAACTTCGCGCCGCGTCAGAACTCGCTTCCCGCCCAGCAGCTGCTCTTCGAGCAGCGATGCTGCCGTGCGCAGACGCTGCATTCGCTGCTCGATGAGCTCCGGATTGTTCAGCAGGTCTGGCAGCGGTTCTGTCTGCGGGGTGGGGTCATCCGCGAGTCCCTGCGAAAAGTCCAGCCGATCGCGCAGCTCGGAAACGGCGCTGTCATCAGAAGAGCGCGCATTTGCGCGCGCACGCTCTTCTTGGAAGCTGGAGCTGAACTCGTCGGATGATTCTGCTATTCGCTTGATTTCCTCTGCTGTCGTGGCGTCGCGATTCCAGGGTGCGTCAGGCGGAGAGAAAACAGTGTGCTCGCTGATCTGCGGCAGAGCTTGAGTGCGCGGATCAGGTTCGGTCATACCAGCCTCGCGTGGACGACGTCCCCGGCGGTGACCGTCTGCAGGCCCTCGGAGGTTTCAATCACAAGGCCGCCGTGGGCATCGAGCCCCACCGCCCGCGCTGTGAGGGGTTCCCGGCCGGGCAGTTCGACCCGAACGTCGCGCCCAATGGTTGCCATGGAATCGGACATGTCCGCGCAGAATTCTGCTGTGCCGACGGCCGGACGGCTGAACGCCGAGTCCAGGGCCTCGCGCAGGCGGCTGACAACAGCGGCCAGGAGCACTTCGCGGCTGAAGTCGAAGCCCTCAACGAGCAGCGACGTGGCGGTCTCAACCGGAAGATCGTCCTGTGCGAGGTGCACATTGATGCCGGTGCCGATGACGACTGTCTTTGCACCGTCAGCTCCGATGACGATCCGAGTGAGGATGCCGGCGAGCTTGCGGTCGCGGATGAGAACGTCGTTGGGCCATTTGAGTTCGGCCGGAACTCCCTCTGCGCGCAGAGCGTCGACAACAGCGCGGCCCGTGATGAGCGGAATCCATCCAAGGTCGTCCGCTGCGACTGTCGGCGGCACTGGAACGGCAATGGAGAAGGTCAGACAAGTGCGCGGCGGCGTCGTCCAAGTCCGCGCCAAGCGGCCACGGCCGGCCTGCTGGTGGTCCGTGCCGAGAATGCTGAAGGGCGCTGCGCTTCCGCTTTCTGCCGCTGCGGCGAGATCGTCGTTGGTCGAGCCGGTGTTCTCCGTCCAGGTGATGTCCGGCTGCGGCAGCTGGCTTTCACGGGTCCAAGCGTCGCTGAAGAGGTTGAGGTCAAAGGGAGAAACGCTATCATGCACTACATCACTGTAGGCCGTTTTATCCACCGGATACAACACCGACCCACCGTGTGAGAATCCCCGATAGTCTAGTGCCATGAGTCCTTCTACCGCACCGCAGACGACAGCGCAACGGCTGGCCGCTTTCATTGAGCGCCGCCGCACTGCGCACACACCCAATCCCCAGGCCGCTGAGCGCCAGCACAATCGCGGCAAGCAGACGGCCCGCGAACGCATCGCCGAGCTGCTCGACCCCGGTTCTTTCCAGGAGATCGACGAATTCGTCCGTCACCACAGCCACCAGTTCGGCATGGAGAACAAGCGCCCCGACGGCGACGGCGTGGTCTGCGGTCTGGGCACAATCGACGGCCGCACCGTTGCGGTATTCGCTCACGACTTCACGGTGCTCGGCGGTTCGCTGGCCGAAGCCAACGGGCGCAAGATCGTCAAGGTGCAGAAACTCGCACTCAAGATCGGCTGCCCCATCATCGGCATCAACGACTCCGGCGGGGCCCGCATTCAGGAGGGCGTGGGATCGATTGCCCTGTTCGCCGAGATCTTCCACTGGAACGTCCAGTCCTCCGGTGTCATCCCCCAGATCAGCCTCATTATGGGCCCTTCGGCCGGCGGTGCCGTGTACTCCCCCGCCCTGACCGACTTCACGATCATGGTCGACGGCACCTCGCACATGTACATCACCGGTCCCGACGTCATCAAGACCGTGACCGGTGAGAACGTCGGCCACGAAGAACTCGGCGGAGGCTACACCCACAACTCGGTTTCGGGCAACGCGCAGTACCTGGCGCAGGATGAAGAGGACGCCCTGAACTATGTGCGCGACCTCCTGTCGTTCCTGCCGTCGAACAACATGGATCCCGTGCCGAACGTCCCGGCTCCGGCGAATCTCGAACTGACGGAAGCCGACAACGCACTCAACACGCTCGTGCCGGATTCCGCTTCGCAGCCCTATGACATCCTCGACGTCGTCACGACCGTCTTGGACGACGGCGAATTCCTGGAGACCAGCGAGCTTTTCGCCCCAAACGTCGTCACGGGCTTCGGCCGCGTAGAGGGCGAAACGGTCGGCATCATCGCCAATCAGCCCATGCAGATGGCCGGCACGCTCGACATTGACGCTTCGGAGAAAGCCGCCCGCTTTGTGCGCTTCCTCGACGCGTTCAACATCCCAATCCTCACCTTCGTCGACGTTCCCGGCTTCCTGCCCGGCACCGATCAGGAGTACAGCGGAATCATCCGGCGCGGCGCAAAGCTCATCTACGCCTACGGCGAAGCAACCGTGCCGTGTCTGACGCTCATCACCCGCAAGGCCTACGGCGGCGCGTACTGCGTGATGGGGTCCAAACAGCTCGGCGCTGACCTCAACTTGGCGTGGCCGTCGGCGCAGATCGCCGTCATGGGCGCACAGGGCGCGGCGAATATCGTCTACCGCCGCACTCTGAAAGAGGCCGAGGCTGCCGGAGAAGACGTCGAAGCCAAGCGGGCCGAGCTCGTCCAGGAATACGAAGACGCTCTGCTCAACCCCTATCTGGCGGCCGAAGAGGGCTACATCGACGCCGTCATTGCGCCGTCTGAAACCCGCGAACGGATTGTCCGAGGCCTGCGCGCTCTGCGCAACAAGCACGTGCAGGCACCCGCCCGCAAACACGGAAACATCCCGCTGTGAGAGAAAAGCCGAAGACCGGAACACCGAAAGAGCAGCGGTTGGCTCGCTCAGCCGCTTTCGCCGCCGTCATGGCGCTGCGCCATTCCGCAGGCTCCGGCGACAGCCTGCGTTTGCCGGACGCGGGCTACAGCAGTCCAGTGCGCCGCATTCGCGCATCCCGCACCGGGACCTGGGCACGGCGCCAGCGCTCCTGACCCTCTGGACGCGTGCTCTGACAGCACTTCTGAGAACACCCCCGATGAGACTCGCCTTCATAGACCCGAGCTCACCTGGGGGTGTTCTCAGCTTTTCCGGCCGCGCCTGCTGGCCCAGTAGACCACCAGCCCGGCCAACACGATGAACGCGGAAACTCCGAACATTCCCCGCTGGCCCAACACAGGCTCCAATGCGCCCAAAACCACTGACCCGAGTGCCGTTCCGGAATCCAGCATGATGAAGAACGTCGACATGACAACTCCGTAGCGGGCAGGCAGCGCATCAGCAGCACACGCTGCCTGCACTGCAGGAAGGAGCGACCCGAAGCCGGCTCCCACGAGCGCACCAGCAACGATGATCGCCGGTGCGCCGTGCGCAAACGTGAGCACAGCGAGCGATGCCGCATAGATGAGGATGGCAGGGTAGATCACCCAGCCGTGGCCGTACTTGTCCTGCAGACGCCCCACAAAGGAACGGCAGATGAGCATAGCGGCAGCGAGTGCAACAAAGAACCAGCCTGCCGCCTCGGGCGCCCCGACAGCTTCTGCATAGGATCCCAGGAAGGCCATGATGACCGAGTACACGAGACCGGCGGCGAACATCACGGAAGCGGTTTTCAGCGTGTTCAGCTCGAGGAGCGAACTGGGTGTCAGCCGCCACTTATCAGCCCTCTGTTCCCGGCTCGGCGGGCTCTCCGGCAGAGTCAGCAGCAGTGACAGCAGTGAGGCGACAACGGCGATTGCTGCGCAGATGTAGAACAGCGGCTGATACCCGTGCTTCGCCGAGATCGTCACTGCCAAGAACGGGCCGCTGGCCATCGCCAAGGACGTCGCCATACCGAAATAGCCCGTGCCCTCGGCCCTGCGGTGCGGCGGGATGACGGTCTGCACTGCCGCGGAGGTTGCCGTGTGGTTGAACCCGAACGCAAAGCCGTGCAGGAAGCGCACCACAATGAACAGGTCAAGCGAGGCGGTCGGAATGTACAGCAGAGACAGCGCTATTTGGGCAATCGAGGACAGCAGAATGGTTCGGCGCCTGCCCACGAAGTCCAGGTACTTGCCGGCGGGAACACGGGACACCACGGCACCCAGAACGAAGGAGCTCGAAGCGAAGCCGGCCGCCGCATGTCCCGCACCAAACGAAATCACCGCATATGCCGCCATGGAGGTCAGCAGCAGATAGAACACCAGTGATCCCATGAGACTGATGCTGAAAGCGAGGACGAAGTCTTTGTTCCACAGTCTGCTCGGGGTCACTGCCGCATGCGCCTCCTATACGCCATTGAGAAAGTCGGCGCACAATCACAGTCCGCCGACTGTGCAATAGTAGGCTACGGCGTTTCCGCCGTTTACAGTGGGATTATGACTCATCACCCGCGAACCCCTTCGGCAGTCGACGCTGTCGCCGAAGAGCACGCCCGATCCCTTGTCGAACTGTGCCCCTCGCTGTCCGTCACCGCCGGCCTTGACGGAGACCGCACGCGCTTGGATCCCCAGAGCAAAGAGGCTGCTGACCAGCTCGATGCGCTCAACTCCCGCACGCTGCGCGAACTCGACAGAGCAGAACAGGAGTCGCAGAACCTCGATCGGGTGGACGTCGTCACACTCGATGCCATGCGAGAGCGCTTAGGCTGTGAGCGCGACCTGCACGCCGCCGGTCTGAGCTTCGGACAGCTCAACGTCATCGCATCGCCTCCGCAGAGCGTGCAGATGCTCTTCGACCTTGTGCCCACCGGCACTGAAGATGACTGGAAGGACAACGCCGTCCGGCTGTCGCAGGTGCCCAGAGCGCTGACCGAATACCGGCACGCGCTGAGCCAGGCCGCTCACGACGGTCGCCCACCGGCGCTGCGCCAGGTCAGGCGAGTCATCGACCAGTGCCGTGATCACGCAAAGCCCGGCGGCAGCTTTGACCGCTTTGCGAAGCAGGCGGCAAGCTCTGCCTCGAGAGCACTGTCGGCAGAGGTCAGCACGGCCGCAGACGGTGCGCGGGAGGCATATGATTCCCTTGCCGATTTCCTCAGCGACATCATCGCTCCCCTGGCCTCAGAGACGGACGCCTGCGGGCGCGAAGACTACGCTCTGTTCTCCCGGGAGTTCCTCGGGGCGGAAATCGATCTCGACGAAACCTACGCATGGGGTCTAGAACAGCTGGCGGCCATCGACGCGAAGCAGCGGCACGTGGCAGACGAACTCTACCCCGGCTCCACGGTTGCGGAGTGCTTGAACAGACTCAACGCCGATCCGCAGCGCCAAGTGCACGGCCTGGATGCCCTGCGCACCTGGATGCAGGACAAGGCCGACCGGGCGATTGACGCACTTGCCGGGGTGCACTTCGACATTCCCGAACCGGTCAGGAAAATCGAATGCATGGTCTTGCCCGACGGTACGGGCGGCATCTACTACACCGGACCGACCGACGACTTTTCGCGTCCCGGACGCATGTGGTGGTCAGTCCCAGCCGGTGTCGAAACATTCAACACGTGGCAGGAGCTCACAACCGTCTATCACGAGGGAGTACCCGGTCACCACCTGCAGATCGGCGGAGCCGCGCACATGGCTGACAGCCTCAACACGTGGCGTCGCCACCTGTGCTGGGTTTCCGGCCACGGTGAGGGCTGGGCTCTGTACTCCGAAGCGCTCATGGCCGAACTGGGCTTCCTGGATGACCTGGGCGACTACATGGGCATGCTCGACTCACAGCGTCTGCGCGCAGCCCGCGTGTGCCTCGACATCGGCGTGCACCTGGGCCTGCCAGCGCCCGAATCGATTGGCGGCGGGACGTGGAATGCCGGTAAAGCGTGGACGTTCCTCACCGACAACGTGGCGATGGAGCGCAGCTTCCTCGCCTTTGAACTCGACCGCTACCTCGGCTGGCCGGGGCAGGCACCGTCCTACAAGGTAGGCCAGCGCCTCTGGGAACAGACACGCGACGCCGCAAAGGACAACGACCCGAACTTCACGCTCAAGGATTTCCACATCAAGGCCCTGGCAATCGGCTCAGTCGGGCTCGACACCCTCAAGCGCGCTCTCACCTGAACCGTAAAATCACCGGGACCGCACAGCTCACGTGCCGTTGCAACACGGCCGAGGTGCCGCTGAGGTGCAGTTCACAAACTGCGCCTGAGCTGTTCGGCAAGGGCCAGTGCTGCTGCCGTGTGGTCCTCGTTCGCTCCCCTGCGCGGCTGTGCCGCTTCCAACAGAGCGAACAGGCGAAACGGAAGCTGCGCCTCGTCAGCCTCCCAGATTTCGGGGGCACCCGGAGGAGGGCCCGTCAGAGTGCACAGCTGACGCACAGCGGCTTGCACCAGCCGGCGACGATCCAGCTTTTCCCCATCGGGCACCTGAGACCATGCGTCGACCGTAAGCGATGCCAGCCGGACACGAAGACGGCGGACCTCGGTTTCGAGGTCCGCCGCTTTCTGTCGGTGCTGTTCGCTCACCGGGCAGGCTGCGAACACATCAGTCATGTCAGTCCTGACGGAAGTAGGACAGCAGACGCAGGATTTCGACGTACAGCCAGATGAGAGACACCATGAGCGAAAACGACATGGTCCACGAGTAGCGTTCGGGAATGCGGTTCTGCACACCGGCTTCAATTGCCTGGAAATCGGTGATGAGCGTCAGCGAAGCCAGCACTACGGCAACAACGCCGATGATGATGCCCAGCGGGAACGACATGCCGAACAGTTCGATCTGCACATTGCGCGCTCCGCCGCTGCCGGTGAACAGAACGAAGAAGAAGTTCACCAGCGAGAACACCGCGTAGCCGCCGACAGCCAACATGAGGAACTTCATGCCCTTCGCACCGAAGCGGATGACCTTGAACTTGAACAGCGCAAACATCACGGCGAAGACACTGAGCGTTGCAAGCACCGCCTGGATGACAATGCCGTCGTAGGCGGTTTCGAAGATCTTCGAAATGCCGCCGAGGAAAACACCCTCAACAGCGGCGTAGGCCAGGATGAGGAACGGGACGGGCTCGCGCTTGAACGCATTGATCAGGCCCAGAACCAGGCCGATGAGCACGGCGGGCAGCGCCAGGGCGGGCACAACCCATCCGACGATCGCGCCTACCAGCAGAATGCCGAAGCAGGCCAGAGACTTCATGAAGACGTCGTTGTACTGCATGGGGCGTTCGGCTGCCGGGGCCTGTGGCTGAGCGGGCTGGCCGGGGCCGGCATTGCGGTTATCTGCCGACGGGGCCATGTACATGGAGTTGAGCTGGTCGGACGAAGGGGTCTGGCGGTCTTTAACACCCTCGTTGAGGGCCCTGTTCATCAGCGGGTTTGCCATGAGACTCTTTCTAATCGCTTCCGTTGCACGGGAGTTTACAGTCTGTGATGTTTCAACAGCAAAGTGCCGCCGCAGAATTCCCCTGTTCGAGGATTCTGCGGCGGCACTCAGAAAAGCATCACTTGAGGGTGCGCTTGACGATCTGTGCGATCTGCTCACCGGCACGCGGCCCGTGGGCAATTCCCCACATGCCGTGACCTGCAGCGACGAAGCTGCGCGGCGACAGGGCCTCGATCTTGGGCGGACCGGTGGGGCTGACCGGGCGAGGACCAACCCAGTGGTCGGTGGTGTTCTCCAGGTCAATGCCCTTCATGTACTTGCTGGCCACGCGCTTCATCGATTCGATGCGCTCCGGGCGCAGCGGGGCATCCGGGTCGAGGAACTCCATGGTTCCGCCCACGCGCACACCGCCGCGGTAGGGGGTGAAGACCACGCGCGTGGTAGGCAGGTAGACCGGGGTGGTGGGAAGGTACTCGGGGTCGACCTGAGCGGTGAACGAATAGCCGCGGCCTGCGGCCATTCCGATAGTGGCCTGCTTGCCGTGCAGTTTGTGCAGCAGTTCATCCGACCACACGCCGGCAGCGATGACGACGCCGTCGAAGCTGTAGCTGCGTCCCTGAGCGTCGACCAGTCCGACACCGTCGGCACCGACGTGGCCGGTGACGATCTCCGCATCGGTCACGATCTTCACACCCAGCTTCTCAGCGGCATCGGCAATCGACTGCACAAAGGCCGGCGGATCAATGTACGCCTGGTCCTTGACGATTGCTCCGTGGGTGACGAGATCGGTGAAGTACGGCTTTTCACGCGGGTCGAAGGTCTCAACGACAGAGGGGACACCGGCGTCGCGGTTGATTCCGGTTTCTTCGATGAAGTGGTTCAGTTCAGCTTCCGAGCCCAAGCCGACGGTGAAGTCGGAGTGGTTGAACTTGCCTTCGACGCCGAAGTCCTTGAGACGTTCGAAAGATGCGATGGAGTCTTTGAGGTCCGGTGCGAGCTCGTCGACTGCGCGCTTGAACTTCGTTTCGGTCATCTGCAGCGCAAACGTCGTGAGGAACTTCCACAGCTTCGGGTTGAAGGGCTGCGGCAGGGCCAGCGGGGCATCTTTATTGGTGACGGCGTCAATGCCGTTCTTCCATTCGCCCGGTGCCGACAGCGGGAAGGTCATCGACGGGCAGATGAAGCCGGCGTTGCCCCAGCTGGCGCCGGCGGCAACACCCCTGCGGTCGAGTACGGTCACATCGTATCCGGCGTCAGCCAGGTTCAGTGCACTTGCCAGGCCGACCATTCCGGCTCCGACTACTGCAACATGCGTCATAGTCTCCTCCTTGACTATAGGAACGCGAGGGGACGCTCTCCCCTGAGAATTCTAGTGTGTCAGCGGCCCAGCCGGTCCGTGATGAGCTTGGCGATGATCTCACCAGCCCGCGGGCCGAGCGTGATCCCCCACATGCCGTGGCCGGACGCCACAAAGGTGCGCCGCGATACGGTTTCGACGCGTTCGCTGCCATCCGGGCTGACCGGGCGGGGACCCATCCAGTGGTCGGTGGTGTTCTCCAGGTCGATGCCGCGGACCAGCGGGCGCAGCGCCTTTTTGATGGAGTCGATGCGCGCAGGGTTCATCGGGGCGTCCGCCGGCAGGAACTCCATGGTTCCGCCCACGCGCACGCGGCCGCGATAGGGGGTGACGACAACGCTCACGGAAGGGAAGCGAACCGGTTCGGTCGGCAGGAACTCGGGGTCGACCGAGGCGGTGAACGAGTAGCCGCGGCCTGCAGCCATGCCGATCCGCGCCTTCTTGCCGTGGAGAGTTTCCAGCAGGTCATCCGACCACACGCCGGCGGCTACGACAACGGCATCGCCGCTATAGGAACGGCCCTTGCGATCAACGAGCCCAACGCCAGTGTCGCCTTCATATCCGGAGACGACGTCGGCGTCTTCGATGATGTTCACACCGGCCGTACGGCAGGCTTCAGCGAGCGCCTCCATATAGGCGGGCGGATCGATGTATGCCTGGTCGCGCACCTGGGCGGCATGGGAGATCTTGTCGGAGAAGAACGGCAGGACGTCCGGGGATACAACGTCGACTTCGCCTTCGAGGCCGACTGCGTTGCTTTCTGCCATGCCCGCTTTGAGCCCTTCGAGGCCGTCAGCAGATTCAAAGCCCATCGTGAACGTGGCACGCGTCAGCGAAGCCTTCACGCCGAGCTCTTCCATTCGGCCAAAGGCCGCGAAGGCGTCTTTGAGGGCGGGGGCTTCGGCGCGCACCGAAGCGGCGTAGCGCTTCTTCGTCATCTGGGATGCGAACTTCGCCAAGAACAGCGCCAGGCGCGGCGAGAACGGCTGAGGCATGGACAGCGGTGCGTCCTTGTTCAGCATCATGTCGAAGCCGTTGACCCACGCGCCGGGAGCCGCGAGCGGCTTCGTCATCGGCGGAACAACGAAGCCGGCGTTGCCCCAGCTGGATCCGGCGGCTACGCCGCTGCGCTCCAGAACGGTCACATCACAGCCCTGATCG
Source organism: Brevibacterium sp. Marseille-P9724 (assembly GCF_902500275.1). Lineage (NCBI taxonomy): Bacteria > Bacillati > Actinomycetota > Actinomycetes > Micrococcales > Brevibacteriaceae > Brevibacterium > Brevibacterium sp. Marseille-P9724. The sequence continues at coordinate 81,487 of NZ_LR722995.1, forward strand.
GCCAGGTGAAGTGCGCTGGAGAGCCCGACGAATCCGGCTCCGACTACGATGACGTGCATTGACTACCTCTCCTCGGAGTGTTCTGTGTGTGCTTTGCTGATCAGCTGTCGGCTTCGCCGGCAATGAAGGCTTCAACGGCCGCGTGTGCGGCTTGGTCGTTCTGCTGGTGCGGCGGGGACTTCATGAAGTACGACGACGCCGAAATGAGCGCACCGCCGATCCCCCTGTCCAGACCGATCTTGGCAGCGCGCACGGCGTCGATGATGACGCCTGCGGAGTTCGGCGAGTCCCACACTTCTAGCTTGTATTCCAAAGACACCGGGGCGTCTCCGAAGTTCCGGCCCTCCAGGCGGACGAATGCCCATTTGCGGTCGTCCAGCCAGCCCACGTAGTCCGAAGGTCCGATGTGCACGTCGCGCTCAGCAAGTTCAGCCGAGGTGTTCGAGGTGACCGCCTGGGTCTTTGAGATCTTCTTGGACTCCAGGCGCTCGCGTTCGAGCATGTTCTTGAAGTCCATGTTGCCGCCGACGTTGAGCTGGTAGGTGCGGTCGAGGATGACGCCGCGCTCTTCGAACAGGCGGGCCATGACGCGGTGGGTGATGGTCGCACCGATCTGGCTCTTGATGTCATCGCCGACGATCGGCACGCCCGCCTCTTTGAACTTGTCGTCCCATTCTTTGGTTCCGGCAATGAACACCGGCAGGGCGTTGACGAAGGCGACCTTCGCGTCGATTGCCGCCTGCGCGTAGTGTTCGACGGCCTTCTGCGAGCCGACGGGCAGATAGCACACGAGAACGTCGATCTTGGCATCACGCAGAGCCTGCGCAACGTCGACGGGTTCGGCGTCGGATTCGGTGATGGTTTCGCGGTAGTACTTGCCAAGCCCGTCGAGGGTCGGGCCGCGCTGCACTTCCACCCCGGTGTGAGGGATGTCGGTGATCTTGATGGTGTGGTTCTGGCTGGAGTAAGCAGCTTCGGAGATGTCCTTGCCGACCTTGTCAGCGTCGACGTCGAAAGCCGCGGCGAATTCGATATCGCTGATGTGGTAGTCGCCGAACTGCACGTGCATGAGGCCCGGAACCTTCGATTCGGGATCTGCGTCCTTGTAGTATTCAACGCCCTCAATGAGTGACGTTGCGCAGTTTCCCAGGCCCGCGACTGCTACGCGGATCGACGTGTTTCCCACTTGTGCTAGCTCCTTATTGCAGAAATGACTGCGGGCAGAGTCCTAAGCGCAGCCACGCGATCAGGACTTAACACTGCCCGACGACTTATTCTAAACCCCCGCCGCGATGCGCTCGCAGACGGTCAGGTGACAACGAGGGGCTCAAGCGTGATGCCGGGGTTTTCCCTTTCCACTCCGCCCAGGCGCCACCGGTCGGAGAACAGTGCCAGCAGCGTGCCGTCGGAGCGTTCGAGCACTTCGACGCTGCGCTCTTTGGCCAGTTTCGGAATATCGTCTTTCACTGTGCGGCGGGCCAGCGTGTACGGCAGGGACTCCAGCCTGCACGGTGAATTGAATTCGCTGACCATGCGGTCTTCGACGACTTCGAACTGGATGGGGCCCACGGCTCCGAGCACCGGCGCTTGGTCTCCGCGCAGGTCGGAGCGCAGCACCTGGATGACGCCTTCGTGGTCGAGCTGGTCGATGCCGCGGCGGAACTGCTTGTACTTCGAGGGGTCTTTCGCGCGGATGACCATGAAGTGCTCCGGACTGAAGGACGGGATCGGCGGGAACTGCACGGCTTCGTCGACGTAGAGGCTGTCGCCGACGCGCAGGGCCGATGCGTTGACCAGGCCCACAACATCGCCGGGATAGGCGGTTTCCACGGAGTCGCGGTCGCGGCCGAATACGTGCTGGGCGTGTTTGGTTGCAAACGGCTTCTTGGTTTCAGCGTGGGTGACGACCATGCCGCGTTCGAAAACACCGGAGCAGACGCGAATATAGGCCAGCAGGTCGCGGTGGTTGCGGTCCATTCCAGCCTGCACTTTGAACACGAAGCCGGAGAACGGCGCTTCGACGGGGCGCGGTTGGCCGTTGCGGTCCAGGCGGGGCTCAGCTGAGGGTGCCCGGTCGATCAGCGTGTCGAGGATTTTGGCCACACCGAAGTTGAGAACGGCCGATGCAAACATCACCGGGGTGTGCTTGCCCGCCCGGAACTCGTCGTAGTCGAAGTTCTGCTCTTCCAGTTCCAGCAGCTCAGATTCTTCGACCGCTGTTGTCCACACATCGCCTTCAACTTCTTCGGCTCGCCCAGGGGCCATGGTTTCAGACCCCGCGATCGTCGCCCCGCCGTCGGTGCGAGTGAACTTGGTGTACTCCCCCGTTTCGCGGTCAAGCACGCCGCGGAAGTCACCGGAATCGCCGACGGGCCACGTGAGCGGGGTGGGCAGCATACCGGTCTTCTGCTGGATCTCGTCCATGAGCTCCAGCGACTCCAAGCCGGGGCGATCCCACTTGTTGATGACCGTCATGATGGGGATGCTGCGGTGAGAGCAGACTTCGAAGAGCTTCATGGTCTGCTCTTCCATTCCCTTTGCGGCGTCTACCAGCATGATCGCGCAGTCGACGGATGACAGCACCCGGTAGGTGTCTTCTGAGAAGTCGGCGTGTCCGGGGGTGTCGATGAGGTTGACCACGCAGTCGCGGTATTCAAACTGCAGCGCGGCGGATGAAATCGAAATTCCGCGGTCCTGTTCCATCTGCATCCAGTCGGACACGGTGGCGCGGCGGCCGGCTTTGCCGTGGGTGGCGCCGGCCTGGCCGATGGCGCGGGCGTGCAGTGCGAGCGCTTCGGTCAGCGTTGATTTGCCGGCGTCCGGGTGGGCAATGACGGCGAATGTGCGCCGTCGGGCGGCTTCTTCGCGGATGGTCTGCGGGGTCGGAGTCACTCGGCCAGTCTAGGACAGCCCGCTGGGGGCTGCCGCGGAAGGTCGGCTGCGCCTCGTACCGTTTTCCGTAGGATGGTGCCGTGGCCAAGAGGAACAGAACCAGCAGACAGCGCACCGACAGTGCCGAGTATTCGGTGGCGGCACGTCCCGTCAAGCACGGTCGGCAGACGCTGTGGGTATTCATCGCCTCGGCGGTCGTATCTGCGGCACTGTGCGTGCTGAGCATCAGCATGTCGCTGATGGCCGCGCACTTCATGCAGCCCATGCAGCAGCTGGGCGTGCCCAACAGCCAGCTGCTGGGCATGTGGTTTTTGGCTTCCGCCGGTTGGCTGATGACGGCGGCCACGATCATCGTCTATTGGATAGCACTGACTCGCAAAGGCGACAAAAAGCGCATCCGCTGGGCGATTGCGGCGGTCTGCACCGCCGCGGTCTTCCCGGCTTCCTGGATCCTGTTCTACATCTGACTCACGAGGCGCCGCCGACCACCGGCCTCCCCTGCGGAGCCGCTGGGCTTGCCCGGGTCCGCCTACAGTTTTGCCAGCGCTTTGGCGATCCGCTGTTCGGATACTGCGTGCGCGGTTCCAATGTGGGGTGCCCACAGTGATACCCGCAGCTCTTCGACGTCCCACAGAATCTGCTGCCATTCGGCGGGCAGAACAGCGCTGAAGCGCGCAGCGTCTTCCCTTGCCGCGCTGCCGAGCGCGCGGTCGATTTTTTCATCAATCTGGGCGCACACCCGTTCGATTCGGTCCATGAACTGGCGGTCGCGGCTGGCCTGTGTTCCGAGTTTGTCCATCCGATTCTGAGCGGCTTCGAGGTAGGCAGGCACGCGCATAACCCAGTCCGGTGCGACCGTAGTCAAAAAGCCCGGGCGCAGGAGTCTCGCCAGGTGGGTCTGTTCGTCTGCGACGGAGGCGAGCACGCTCAGCGAGCGGGTGTTTTTGATTGTCCGCTCAATATCGGCTGCGAGCGTGTAGGTTCGGGTCAGAGCCTGGTAGACCCTGTCAAGTTCGCCGGTGATTCGACCGGCCGTTTCGCGCTGAAGGGCTTTGTACTCTTCTTCTGTTCGGGGGTGGTCACCGCTGCCGGGTGAGGCCGGTGCGTCGGCGCGGTTCAGGCACTGCGCGGTGCGCACCACCCGGCCGACGGCGGTGAAAACCGCGTCTTCCAGCGGGTCGGAGTCCTTGGTGCGGCGGGCGCCCAGCACAAGCTTTGCGGTGTTGTCGAGGCCGTCTTGGCAGTATCGGGCGGCTTCTTTCTGGTTGAGGCTCAACAGCCGGGTGACTCCGAGAATCGTCGTCTGGTGCGCCCACGTCTGGTCTGCTGAATAGCGCAGCGTCACCGAGGTTCCCTCGTCGACCAGTGCGGGGAAGTATCGGCGGCCGTCAGCTTCGACCGGCTGGGGGAAGGCACCGAAGTCCCAACCTCGGATCCCCTGCCGAGGCGCCGGCACCGCGGTCTTCGTCTTCGCCTTGGTCGTGTGGGCGGGGGCGGCAGGGGCGGGGGTGGTCTGCCTGTCGGCTTCCGCATCTGCGTTTTTTGCCTGCTGCTGAAGTTCCGCGAGGCTTTCTCCGCTTGCGAGGGTTTTTCTGCCGCGGCGGATGACGAAGCTCATCCGCAGGTGGGACGGCAGCCGGGCAAGGTCGAAGTCATCCGGTGTGACGGTGATCGGCACGCGGTCCATGAGTCCGCCTCCGCCGGCGCGGGCAGTGAGTTCGGCGGCCAGCGCTTCGAGGGCGCGGCCTGCTGGGCGTGCCAGCAGGCGCGTGTCGTCTTCCGGCCCTTGAACGGCTGCGAGGATGTCAGCGGCAACATCGGGTGCCGGGACGAAGTAGGTTCTTTTGGCCTTCGGCAGGGAGCGGATGAGTGCCGTGATGTACTCCAGGCGCAGTCCCGGCACCTGCCATGAAAAATCGTCGGCATCGACGCTGCGCAGCTGTGCGGGGCTGAGGAACACGGTCACTCCGTCGCGGCGGGATCCGGGTTCGTAGGCGTAGCTGAGGCGCACGCTGCTGCCGTCGGCCAGGTGCACCTGCAGCGGGTAGTCGTCGGCAGCGCTTGCAAGGTCGGTCCCGTCAGCGGCCAGCAGCGAATTCGGGTCGATGTTGAGGAAGTCGGACTCTTCGGCCCGTTTGTGCTTCCACCAGCTGTTGAAGTGCCCGGCGGACACAATATTGCCCGGCAGACGTTCGTCATAGAACTCAAACAGGACGTCGACTTCAGCGAGCAGTCGGCGGTCGCGCAGGCGGCTGGCGAGCGCTTCGGCCTTTTCCAGGGCCTGGGCGTTGTGAGCGGCAAAGGCGTGTTTTTCGTTCCAGTCGCCTTCTATGAGCGCGTGGCGGATGAACAGATCGCGTGCGGCTTCCCTGTCGATTCTGCCGTAGTTGATGCGCGCGTCTGAGATCAGCGGCACCCCGTAGAGGCTCATCCTGTCGTACGCCAGGGCTGCTGCTGAGCGGGATGACCAGTGGGGCTCTGAGTAGCTGTGGGTGATGAGGTCACCGGCTGCGCGGACAATCCACTCGGGTTCTACTGCGGCGACGGTGCGGGCCCACAGTCTGGAGGTCTCAACGAGCTCAGCGGCCATGACGAAGTCCGGATTGGCGCCGAATACGCCGGATCCGGGAAAGATCCTGAACTTGGTGCCGCGGGTGCCGATGTAGTCCTTGCCCTCAACGGTACGCGCACCGATCGTGTCGAGCATGCCGGTGAGCAGGCTTTCGTGCACGGCCTGTTCCGTTGCCGTGTAGGGCCCGCGCCTGTTCGCCAAGCGCTTCTTGCGGCGGCCGCGGTGAGCATCTGGCTGCCCGGTCTCACTGGGCCTGGTGCCGAGTTCACTTCCGGGCTTGTCGATGTGTTTGCCGATGTTGCCCAGCATCTGGCGGATCTGGTGGACGAGGTCCTGCCATTCGCGCACCCGCACAAAGTGGATGAACTCGGACTTGCACAGCTTTTTGAACTTCGAGGTTGAAAGCTCATCAGATCTGCGCTGCACGTAGTTCCACAGGCGCAGCACTGACAGGAAATCGGATGTCGGATGGTGGAAGCGCTTGTGCTTTTCGTCTGCTTCCTGCCGCTGTTCCGTGGGGCGTTCGCGCGGGTCCTGACTCGACAGGAAGGCCACGATGACTGCGGTTTCCGGGCCAACCCCCGCCTCGATCCCGGCGAGCACCATGCGCGCAAGCCGGGGGTCCAGCGGCAGTGCGGCTAGCGTGCGGCCGAGTTTTGTCAGCGTGAGGGTGCCGCCGGCTTCGCGCAGCGCGCCGAGCTCGACGAGTGCGTTCTTGCCGTTTTTGACTGCCCGCGTTTCCGGTGGGGTGAGGAACGGAAAATCGAGGATGTCCTTTTCGGTGCGCACAAAACCCAGCTGCGCCATCATGAGCAGCACACTGGCGAGGTTGGTGCGCAGGATCTCCGGATCCGTGTATTCGGGCCGGGCGTCGAATTCGCCCTCCGAGTACAGCCGGATGGCAATGCCGCTGCTGGTGCGGCCGGAGCGGCCCGATCGCTGCCGGGCGGAGGCCTGCGAAATCGGTTCGATCGGCAGCCGCTGCACCTTGGTGCGAGTGGAGTAGCGGGAGATGCGCGCCGTACCGCCGTCGATGACGTATTTGATGCCGGGGACCGTCAACGATGTTTCGGCAACATTGGTTGCCAGAACAATCCGGGGTGTCGAGTGGGGTGCGAAGACTCTCTGCTGCTCCCCTGCTGACAGTCGGCCGTACAGCGGAACGATTTCCCAGCTGCGCCGCTTGGTGCGCATGTGGCCTTCGAGCTCTGCCTGCGCGTCGCGGATTTCTGCTTCCCCAGACAGGAATACGAGGATGTCGCCGGGTGCTTCCCCGGCAAGTTCGTCGACGGCTCGCAGCAGACCGCCCATGAGCGCATCAGCGTCTGGCACGTGCGGCACTGCGGCGCGCGGCTCCTGCTGTTCTTTGTCGAGCAGTTCGCCGTCAGCTTCGCGGTCGTCTGCGAAGTCTTCGTCAACCGGTCGGTAGCGGATCTCCACCGGGTAGGTGCGGCCGGACACCGACACGATCGGCGCGTCTCCGAAGTGCTCGGCAAAGGACTCCGGGTCGATGGTGGCCGAGGTGATGATCACCTTGAGGTCAGGCCGTTTCGGCAGGAGCCTGGCCAGGCAGCCCAGCAGGAAGTCGATGTTGAGGCTGCGTTCGTGGGCTTCGTCGATGATGATCGCGTCATAGGCCTCCAGACGCTTGTCGTGCTGGAGTTCGGCCAGGAGAATACCGTCGGTCATGACCTTCACGCGGGTGGCATCAACAACGTCCGAGGTGAAGCGCACCTGATAGCCGACTCCCTCACCGAGTTCGGTGAGGGTCTCTTCTGCCAGTCGGGCGGCCACCGAGCGGGCGGCAATGCGCCGCGGCTGAGTGTGTCCTATCAGCCCGTTGATGCCGTAGCCGAGCTCCAGCAGGATCTTCGGCAGCTGAGTGGTTTTCCCCGAACCGGTTTCACCGGCCACAACGACAACCTGGTTGTCTTTGATGGCCCGCGCGATGTCGTCGCGGCGGCTGCTGACGGGAAGTTCGTCCGGATACTCAATGTGCAGTTGGGTCCGCGAGCGCGCCTGGCGCAGCCGCTGTGTGCTTTCGGCGCGTTCAGCAGCGCTGCCGCGATCAGAGCGACGCTTCCCGCGGCGGCGCGAAGCGCGGCGGGAACCAGGGTGTGAAGACGAAGCGTCAGACATATCCCCACAACAGTAGCCGGATCTCACCTCGTGGTGAGCGTGCGGGCTGACCGGCACATGACGCGGCGGCCTCCCGGCACCTCACAGGTCCGTCCGGTGTTCGGGACATCTGCGCGCACTGGGTGAGACAGGCGTAGAGTGACGACTGATCGAAGAAAGGACATTCTGTGCTCGGCGCTCTCGAAGGCTTCGCCGTCATCGGCTTCATCATCTTCGTGGGCTTCCTCTTGGGTCGCAGCGGAGTTCTCGGCTCACAGGGGCAGAGGGTTCTGGCCTCCACTGTCTTCTACGTGTCCACTCCGGCGCTGCTGTACGACTTGATTGCCGAAGCTCCGCTTCAGCGGATCTTCTCCCCCGCGATCTTCGCCACGGCGGGTTCGGCAGCGCTCGTCGGCGCGGCAATGTTCACGTTCTCGTACTTCAAGAACCGGTCTCTGGGTCGGGCGGTGATGACCGGCTGGTCAGTGTCGTATGTCAACATCGGCAACCTGGGAATTCCGATCGCGATCTACGTTCTGAAGTCCAGTTCGTACGTTCCGCCGATTATGCTGTTCCAGCTGGTGATCCTCGCACCGCTGGGCATGGTGTTTCTCGACATTCACCAGGCCAAGCGCGCCGGGACTCTCACCCGCTGGTGGACTCCCCTTCTGCAGGTGATCTGCAACCCGATTCTCATCGGCGCGGCCGTCGGCCTGTTCTTCGCTCTCACCGGTCTGCGTCTGCCCCAGGTCATCCACGATCCCGTGTCGATGATCGGCGCGACCTCCGTTCCGCTGACCCTGCTGGCGTTCGGCATTTCCCTCAAGGACGGTTGGGTGCTGCCGGCCCGCGGAACACGTACGGATCTGACCCTCATCACGGTGGTCAAACTTGCCGTTCAGCCGCTCATCGCATGGCTGATCGGCGGCCCGCTGCTCGGCTTCACCGGCGTTGACCTCTTGGCCATCGTCGTCACATCCGCCCTGCCGACAGCTCAGAACGTCTATGTTTACTCCATGCGCTATCGCATGGCAGAAACGCTCGTGCGCGATGCCGTGTTCGTCACAACGATCCTCGCGTTTCCCACGATTGTACTGTTGTCCGCAGTGCTGTCTTAAGCCCCCGCACGCCCGCTGTAGGTGCTGATTGCGCGTGTCATCCAAGCGCTGGCGGCCCACAGTTGGCACCATGGTTCTGTGGCTGAAAAATCGAACACTCCAGAAAGCTCCGACGACCTCGTGTCCAAGCGGATGAAGACCGCTGAGAACACGCAGGCCGACGCTGCCGAGCGCAGCGAAGATTCGCGCAGTGCCAAATCGGTCGACCGGCCCGAAGAACTCGGCGACACCGCGCAGTACGAGGCGTATCCGCCGGTGCGCCGACAGGAGCCGCGAGTCCGCAGGCCCACCGCGCTGTCGGAAGAAGAGTGGCGCTACCTTGGCGATCGGGGGGCCGGTCGCACAGCCAAAGCCGAACAGACGCCGGTCGAACTGCTCAGCCAAACGCGCCTGTACCGCAAGTTCACGTTCTTCGATGTTGTGGCAACCGCGTGGGTCATCCTCGCCGTTCCCTTCATCACGCTCGCGGTGGCAGTCCGCACGGTGGCCTCCGGACTGTTCCTGAAGTTCGAGTACTTCCACCGGCCCGGCTTCCCCGCTGACGAATTCGGCTTCAGCGACTCCGACCGCCTGCACTTCGGGTCCTACACCGTCGACTACCTGTACAACGCCGACTCCAAGCGGTATCTGGCCGATGTCGTCGCCGGCAACGGCGTGCCCGTGTTCAACGAGGCCGAAGTCGCACACATGGCGGATGTCAAGGGTCTTGTCCAGATCCTCACGCTGGTGGCGATCATCGGACTCATCGGCGCTGTGCTCGCCGGTCTGTATCTCAGCCGCCCCCACGGACCGGGCCTGCGCATCGGCGTCCGCTTCGGCGCTGTCCTCACCCTCGTGTCGATTCTGGTCCTGGGAGTCCTCGCCCTCGTCAGCTGGGACGGCTTCTTCCGCGGCTTCCACAGTCTGTTCTTCTCAGCGGGCACGTGGGAGTTCTACATCGACGACTCGCTCATCCGCCTGTTCCCGCAGACGTTCTGGATGGACGCCGGCATTGCCTCCGGTGCCATCATCCTGCTGGCATCGGGCCTGCTCATTGGTCTGTCGTTCATCGGCCACGGTCGCCGCAAGAAGGCTCGCGCAGCCGTGAAATCGCTGCGCGAGCGCCAGAACAACTACAACCGCCAAAGCGAAGCTAAGAACAAGAAGCAGCGCAAAGCGAAGAAGAAGACACAGGGCAAGGCACAGCCGGCGAAGAAGACGGAAACTGTCGCACCGGCCCCGAGCTCCGCGGCCACTGCACGTGATGACAAGCGTCAGAGTGAAGACCAGCCGACCGAGGAATACACTCCCGAAGACATCACCTCGACTGGAAAAGACGCCCACAGCGCACAGAAGAAGAAAGAGAAGAAAAGCGGCCTGCGCAAAAAGGACGCCGACTACTCCCTGAGCAAAAAGCCCGCCGAACCGTCTGAGGTACAGCAGAAGGACTGACCTTCGGGCAATCACACGCATGAGGCGGGGTTGGAGATTTCTCCGGCCCCGCCTCGTGCATCTGCGGCAGCTGCGTTCAGATCAGTCGCCGACAGCTTCGATGCCGCGCATGACGATGTTGGAGTCGGGCGCGTAGACGACGCTGGTGTCCTTGTCGTCGTAGTCGACGGTATTGAGGAAGTAGCGCATGGCGTTGAGACGGGCGCGCTTCTTGTCGTTGGATTTCACCGAAATCCACGGTGCGTGGTCCGTGTCGGTGCGCAGGAAGGTCTGCTCTTTGGCCACCGTGTAGTCATCCCAGCGGCCGAGTGATTCCAGGTCCATCGGCGAGAGCTTCCACTGGCGCACAGGGTCAATCTGTCGGATGGCAAAGCGGGTGCGCTGTTCAGCTTCCGTCACCGAGAACCAGAACTTGGTCAGGTGGATGCCCGATTCGACGAGCATGCGCTCAAATTCCGGCGCCTGGCGCATGAAGACTTCGTATTCGTCGTCGGTGCAGAAGCCCATAACGCGCTCGACATTGGCCCGGTTGTACCAGGAGCGGTCGAACATGACGATCTCCCCGCGCGTGGGCAGGTGTCGAATATAGCGCTGGAAATACCACTGACCCGCTTCTTCTTCTGTGGGTTTTGCCAGTGCCACCGTGCGGGCTGAGCGCGGATTGAGGTGCTCGGTGAAGCGCTTGATGGTTCCGCCCTTGCCGGCGGCGTCCCTGCCTTCGAACACGATGACATTGCGCAGACCGTTGTCTTCGGCAAAGTACTGGTACTTCAGCAGTTCGATCTGCAGCTTGTACTTTTCGATCTCGTAGGCTTCCCGGTCCATCAGGGTGTCGTACGGGTAGCCTTCGCGCCAGGTTTCGACGGCTTTGCCCTCGGGGCTGATCAGGTGGGGGTCAGGAGTGTGCCCATCCACTACCGTGTAGCCTTCCGTGCGCAGCTTGTCAATGTACTCGCGCAGGTTCTCTTTCGGATGGGGGTGCATTCTGGCTCCTTCGCTCGGTTCTCGTGTCCACTCTACGCACCCAGATTGACGACAGATGAACGGCCGGACCGGGCGGCGCTCGGTGCTGTCCTGCTAAGCTCGATGAAGCCGTGCGGGCCCGTACCCGGGCCACATTCGCACAACTCCCCCTATAGCCCAATCGGCAGAGGCAGTCGACTTAAAATCGATTCAGTGTGGGTTCGAGTCCCACTGGGGGGACTTTCTGTATCCGCACAGCGCATGCGATCCCACACCCGACAGCCGGATTCTGCGCCTTAGCAACAGCTTCTACGGCGACACTTTCCGGCTAAGGGGAGTTTTCCTGCGGCTAAGGGGTGGATTCCGGCTAAAGGGTGTTTTTGTTGCTAACCGGTGTGCCGCTGCCGAACCACACCAGCGCTGCCAAAGTTTGTGCAAAATGTGGGCACGAAGCACTCAGTTGCGGACATTGAGGCCAAGAAAGGGAGGTCAGCAATGAGCAGGTCAGACAGCAAGGCTCGACTGATTCAGGCGATCTCGGCGTCACTGCACGATGACTTCTCTGATGCACTCAAGATTGCGGACGACATGTCGATTTCTCTGGTCATAGAAGTTCTGGAGGAGGAAATCGCTCCTGCCGATTCCACGCTCTGCCACCGCTTCATTGAGCAATGGCTTGAGTGCTTCGACCCTGTGCAGAGGCTTGCGGCCTCAATGGAGGTGTCTCACCTGTACGTCTTGGATCTGGTGGATATTCCGCACGCTGAAGACATCATCTTGTCGCGCACATTAGACAACGGCGCGGGTGCAATTGAGGTCTTGAGGTGCGAAATTCTGTCTAATCGAGATTTGGGGCGAAATCCGGACTCTAGTTTTGGATTGAAGTTTGTGAAGGCTCTCGAGGCCGAGGTAAGTGCGCCCTTGGAGACAGCCATCGACAGATTGCATTCACATTCTGAGCAACTCGGTGTGCTGATGCAGCGCGCGGACGAAGAAGCCGAAGACCAGGGTTAGACGCATCTCCTTTCAGATGGCGAGTTGGCGTAGAAGGACACGGAAGCAAAGCGCCTCGTCCGAAGGTGTCAGACATGCGTCCTCCATTCATGCCGCACGAACGCGCGCAGTCTGTTCCCGCCATGTGCCCCTGACGGTTTAGGGGAAACTCAACTTTTGGGTATAAGAAAACCCACCCAGATAACTCGGGTGGGTTCACTATCTTTATCTGCTGTATGTGGTTAAGAGACAGGCTCTGAGGCAGTCGCGTTCTTCTTCGCTCGGATTTCGTCCTGCCACTTCATGAACTCGTCAAACTCTCGCCCAAGATCAAACCGCTCCGGAAGCTCGCGGAACTGTTCAACCAAGTGATCCGGCCAGAGAAGACCCTCACCACAAGCCTGCGCGTACAGTCCCATCAGTGCCGCGTGCGTCTCGTTGTACTCAATAAGCGAATCAATATCTGACAGATCTTCATCCGTGAGATGAAGTTTCTCGACAAGGAAAGCTCTAGCGTCGTCAGTAAGCTTGTCTAATTCATCTGGCCTGCGCATCGACACCTCACCTCTGACTATTCCAGCCTATGAATACTGGACACACGAGACTGACCAGCTGTATACAAGCCAGCGGCCCTGCACCCGCTGTAGTCATCAACAACACCAGCCTAGCTTGTCACCCACCGCCCCACACCCGGTAGCCGGATTCTGCGCTTTAGCAACAGCTTCTACGGCGACATTTTCCGGCTATCGGGAGTCTTTTTGCGGCTAAAGGATGGATTCCGGCTAAAGGGTGTTTTGTTGCTAACCGGTGTGCCGCCGCTGCCGAGCCACCACCCCACACCACACCCGGTAGCCGGATTCTGCGTCTGAGGAACAACATAAGGCGGGGCCACCGGATGTCGGTGGCCCCGCCTCGTGAGTGATCAGGCAGGCTGGCAATCAGCCTTTCAGATCAGCGCGTCACTTCTTGGGTGCGGGCTTTGAGTTAGCGGCTTCGACAAAGTTCTTCCGCGGCACGTCGAGGTCCTTGACCGGGGTGAGGTCGCGGCCGAGAATCAGGTTGAGTCCCCAGTTGACGAACACGCGAACCTTGCGGTCAAAGGATGGAATGGCGTAGCCGTGGTAGGCGCGGTGCATAGCCCAGGCAACGGGGCCGCGCAGTTCGGTCTTGCCCATCTGCGAAACACCCTTCCACAGACCCATGCCGGCGACAACGCCGAGTGACTTGTGGTAGTACTGCTTGAACTCGGTTTCGCCGCGCAGCGAAGCCAGCAGGTTTGCAGCCAGGACCGGGGCCTGCCGGACGGCGTGCTGAGCGTTCGGCACGCAGAAACCGCCGGGGCCGTCACCGGTGAGGTCTGGAACAGCAGCGTTGTCACCGGCAGCCCAAGCGCCTTCGACAACGCCGTTTTCATCTTCGACCCGCAGGTCTGCGCGCACCGTGACGCGACCGCGATCATCCAGCGGAAGGTCAGAGTCGACCAGCAGCGGATTGGCCTTGACACCGGCGTTCCACACAATGGTGTCGGCGGTGAACTGTTCGCCGTTGGAGAGCTTGCAGACCTTGTCGGTGCAGTCTTCCAGGAAGGTTTCGAGGTACACGTCGATGCCGCGAGAGCGCAGGTGCTCGACAACCCAGCGGGCCTGGGCTTCGCCGACTTCCGGCATAACGCGCGGCATGGCTTCGACCAGGACGAAGCGCACGTCGGCATCGGTGAGGGTTTCGCGTTCGCGAACACCGGCGCGGACCATGTCTTCGAGTTCTGCAAGGGCTTCGATGCCGGCGAATCCACCGCCGACGAACACGAACGTCAGAGCCTTGCGGCGCTCTTCGTCGTCTTCCATGAGGGCAGCTTCGTCAAGGCGGTTGAGCACGTGGTCGCGCAGGGCGACGGCTTCTTCGATCCGCTTGAGTCCGATGGCTTCGTCAGCCAGACCCGGAATTGGCAGTGCGCGTGCCACAGCACCGGCGGCCAGAACAATGTAGTCGTAGTCGAGTTCAAACGCTTCGTCGCCTTCGGGTTCGATGGTGACGAACTTTTCAGCGTGGTTGATGTTGCGGACGGAGCCGATGACGACCTCTGCGCCCTTGAGGTTGCGGCGCAGAGGGACGATGGCGTGGCGCGCTTCAATCGAACCGCCGGCAACTTCCGGCAGGAACGGCGCGTACGTCATGTACGGGTTCGGGTCGACAACGGTGACGGTTGCTTCTCCGCGACCGAGGTTCTTCAGGAGGTTCTGGGCTGTGACGAGACCCAGGTAACCGCCGCCGACGATGAGGACACGAGGACGTAGTTTGCTGTTGCGAATCAAAGCCATGCCCCCAGTCTAGACCCAAACGGCTCAGTGCTTGCGACCGCGGTTGCGAAGGCCCGCGGCCACGCCGATTCCGGCTGATGTCGCGCCTGCGGCAAGCAGGATGGCCAGCACCGCGGGACCGCTGCGGGCATCGCGGGGCTGCACTTCTGTCAGTGTTCCGCTGGCATGGGTTGCCGGGGCCGAGGTGGAGTCTGGTTCGTCTTTTTTCTTCGATTCTGCTTCTGCTCGCCTGTGCATGTGAATCCACTCACTGAGCGCTTTTTCTGCTGACGGCGCTTTGTCGATGTCCGCTTTGAGCGCTTCGACGGGGCGTATGCGCCCATAGCCGACCGTGGTGTCGAAGTCATCGCCGGATGTCACTCCGTCGTGGTCTTTTACGGCCGCGGCGGTTGAGCGCAGTGCTTCGGCGGTCTGATCAGCCGTGTACTCGGGGTGGGCCGATCGGATGAGGGCCGCTGTTGCGGCGACGATCGGCGCAGCGAAGGAGCACCCTTCGGCTGTTCCGTAGTTTCCTCCGGTCAGCGGGACGGGAATGCCCTGGGACGGGGCCATGAGGTCGACGTCGACGCCGGGGGCTGACGACTGTTTGTCGACCTTTCCATTGCGGCCGATGCCGCCGACCCCGATGACACCGGGCACGGTTGCAGGCGACCACACGCGTTTGGCTCCCTGCGAGGCGTTGCCGACACAGGCGATGACGAGCGCGTCCTTTTTGTAGGCGTGCATGAATGCCTTGTCCCACGATTCGGGCCAGGCCGGGTCGTCCCATCCCAGTGACATATTGATGACTTTGGCGCCGTTGTCGGCAGCCCATTTGACCGCATCGGCGGCTTGGTCGCGGCTGTCGGATTCGTCGGGTGTGTCTGAGCCCAGCCAGATGGAGGCCGACATGATGCGAGCGTCCGGGGCGATGCCCACCGGCCCAACGCCCTTGCCTGTGCCTGCAATGACACCGGCGACTGCTGTGCCGTGGTGGATTGTCTCTTGGGGGCCGACCGGTGTTGTGCCGTCCTTCTTCGCCCCGGAGAAGTCTTTTGCAGCGACCACGCGGTCTTTGAGGTTTTCGTGGCCGTCATCGGTTCCCGAATCGATGACGGCGACTTTGACGCCTTTGCCGGTTGAGGTCTTCCATGCCTCTTCCAGGCCGAGGTCTTCGGCAAACCACTGACCGGCGCTGGGTTCGACAGCTGCGGCCGGCTGGACTGTTCCGGCGCTGAGGACCACAGCGGTGACGGCCGCCGTGGCCGCGGCTCGCTTGATAACCGACACGGCCAGCATGGTCAGGCCGACCGCCGGGCCAGGTCGATGGCGATGCCGTCGAGAATGTCTGCCTCCGATGTGATCAGCGGAATGCTGTGACCTGCAGCCTGTTCGATCCTGTGGACCAGCCGGCGGTACACAATCGCCCCGCCGACGATCACGTCGACGCGGCCGGGGTGCATGTACGGCAGCTGTGCACGGTCTGCCGAGGTGGCCGCAAGCAGGCCCTCGACTGCCCGGTCTGCCTGTTCGCGGCGCAGCTGCGCACCGTGGATGACGTCCGGCTGATAGGCGTCAAGGCCGAGTGCGGCGGCAGTGATCGTGGTGATGGTTCCTGCCACTCCCACGAGTGCTTCTGCGGATGCGATGTTGACGTGCTTGGCTGCTTCATCGAACGCGGCGTCGACATCAGCTTCAACAGCTGCGATGTCGTCTGCGCTCACGGGGTCGGACGTGATGTGGCGTTCGGTCATGCGCACGCAGCCGATGTTCATCGAATACCCCGCTTCTACGGCCCCCGTGCCGACGACGAGTTCGGTGGAGCCTCCGCCTAGGTCCATGACGAGAACCGGCTGGGGCAGTCCCGCGTCAATGCGCGAACCGACACCCGCGGTCGCACCGAGGAAGCTCAGCGCCGCCTCGTCATCTCCGCTGATGACCTCCGGGGTGATGCCCAGACGCTGCTGCACGCCGGCAAAGAACTCGTCGCGGTTGTCGACATCGCGGCTGGCCGAAGTGGCAGCGAATCGAACCGGCATGGGGCCGTGTTCGCGAATGAGCGCGGCAAATTCCTCGCAGGCGGCAAAAACCCTTTCGAGTGCCTCGTCAGCGAATCGGCCGGTGGCATCAACGCCCTGGCCCAGGCGAACAATCCGCATGCAGCGGACCACGTCGACAACGCTGTTGCCTTCGACATCGGCAATGAGCAGGCGAATGGAGTTGGTTCCGCAGTCAACGGCGGCCGCGCGGGTCATCGGGCGACCTCGGGAACGCCGTCCATGAGCGACAGTGCGCGGTCACCGATCGGATTGATGCCGGGCCCGGCGGCCAGCGAGTGGGCGACGAGTGCGTGCAGGCACTTGATGCGGGTGGGCATGCCCCCGGCGGAGAAGTCTTTGATCTCCTCGACTTCGGCAATTCCGGCGTCCAGACCGATCTGCCTGCGGTCTTCCAGGTAGAACCGGTGCGCGGCACGGTAAGCCTCAGCGAGTTCGGGCAGTTCTGACAGCTGCGCGGTCCATTCGGTCATGATGCCGCTGGATTCCAGTCGGGAACATTCCCGCACGTAGTCCGGGTGCGTCAGGTAGTACACCGTGGGAAACGGCGTGCCGTCTTCCAACCGCGGGGCGGTTGCCACAACCAGCGGCTCACCGGCCACTGAGCGGGCAGCCACGCCCAGCATGCCGCGGGGAAAGCGGCCCAGCTGCTCTTCTACGACAGCGCGGTCCTGCTCCGAGCTTGAAAACTTCACTGATCCTCCGTTGCCATTCCCACTGTCGACATGTACTCAGCAAGTTCTTGATACCAGGGCCGGTCAACCTGCCCCTTATTGGCCTGACCTGTCGCAGTGTCTTCGCGGTCTTCGCCGACAACGATATACAGCGTTTCGCCTTCTTCTGCGTACAGGTGCTTTTCACGCGCGAGCTTCTTGATGTGCTCGGGGTCGTCGAAGTCTTTGCGACGCTTTTCGAGCTGGTCTATTTCCGTTTGCGTCTGGCTGTTCTGCTTTTCCAGCGCCCGGATCTGCTGCGTCTGACGAACACCCGCGCTGACCGAGGGCAAGAAGCCGACGGCCAAAAGCACGAGGATGATCGAAAAGACGGCAATACGAGCCGCAGACCAACGAGAACCGCCGTTTCTGCGCCGTTTGTCTGCGCCGCTCATATGCACCTCATTCGTGCGTAGGGGAAGGGAAGAAGCACGAATATGACAAGTCTGCCGTGTCAGTGCCAGATGTTACGAGAAGCGTTCCTGGCGTGTCGGCATGATTCGGTTCACAGTCAGTGCTATCACAGGCGGCACTCAGGAACGGAAGCAGAGACATCACAGCCAAGCCGTCGTGGGCGGGCAACGCGGACGGACCAGGACAGAAGAAGAGCGGGGTGTGTTTCCACACCCCGCTCACACAGCGGCAGGCTCAGCGCAGCCGAGCGGCAGAGGACAGCCGAAAGGTCATCCCTGGAAGCGCGGGAAAGCGCCGCGGCCCGCATAGCGAGCAGCGTCACCCAGGATCTCCTCGATGACCAGCAGACGGTTGTACTTGGCCACGCGCTCCGAGCGCGCGGGGGCACCCGTCTTGATCTGCCCGGCGTTGACGGCAACCGCGAGATCCGCGATCGTCGTGTCTTCGGTTTCACCGGAGCGGTGGGAGATCATCGTGGTGTAGTTGTTCGACTGCGCCATCTGCACGGCGTCGAACGTTTCGGTGAGCGTGCCGATCTGGTTGACCTTGACCAGCAGTGAGTTTCCTGCACCTTCGTCGATGCCGCGAGCCAAGCGCTCGGGGTTGGTCACGAAGAGGTCGTCGCCGACCAGCTGCACGCGGCCGCCGAGCTTTTCGGTGATGGCGATCCAGCCGTCCCAGTCGTTTTCATCCAGCGGGTCTTCAATCGACACCAGGGGGTACTTGTCGACGAGATCGGCATAGTAGTCGGCCATCTGCTCGGCGGTGCGCTTTTCGCCTTCGAAGCTGTACACGCCATCGGAGAAGAACTCCGATGAGGCCACGTCGAGGGCGAGCGCAACGTCCGAGCCCGGCTGGTAGCCGGCGTTCTTAATCGCTTCGAGGATGAGGTCGAGCGCCTCTGCGTTCGAACCGAGGTTCGGTGCGAATCCGCCTTCGTCGCCCAGACCTGTGGACAGGCCGCGGTCCTTGAGCACGCTCTTGAGCGCGTGGTAGACCTCGGTGCCCCAGCGGAGTGCTTCGCGGAAGCTCGCCGCTCCGATGGGGGCGATCATGAATTCCTGGATGTCAACGTTGGAGTCCGCGTGGGATCCGCCGTTGAGGATGTTCATCAGCGGCACCGGCATGATGTGTGCGTTCGGTCCGCCCAGGTAGCGAAACAGCGGCAGGTCAGAAGAGTCTGCCTGTGCGCGGGCTACTGCCAGCGAGGTTCCGAGCATGGCGTTTGCGCCCAGGCGCGATTTGTTGTCGGTGCCGTCAAGGTCGATGAGGATCTGGTCGACGATCCGCTGTTCGTCGGCTTCTTCGCCTTCGATGGCGTCGTTGATCTCGCCCAGCACCGCTTCGACCGCTGCGAGGACGCCTTTGCCGTCGTAGCGTTCGGGGTCGCCGTCGCGCAGTTCGACAGCTTCGAACTCGCCGGTCGAGGCTCCCGAGGGAACACCTGCTGTGCCGACGGAGTCGTCTTCCAGCAGAATCTCAACTTCGATCGTCGGGTTGCCCCGCGAGTCGAGGATCTCTCGGGCGTTCGCGGCATCAATTCTTGCCATCTGGGTACTCCTTGTTGTTGTCGTCCCGGCGCACTCCAAAGGTGCGCTTTAAGTCTATCCGCGCTCGTGGGCGCTGCGGCCCAGTGTGGCCTTTTCTGCGGCTTCCGTAGCAGCACGCAGGGCCTTTTCGGGGTCCACTCCCCTGCTGTGCGCCTCTTGCACCAGGGCCAGGAGTTCATGTCCGATCCGCTGTTCTTCTGCCGAGGCGCCGGGCGGGTTCTGCAGCTGCCTCCCCATTCGCTGGGCTCGGTCGATGACCGCGGCCGCGCGTGCCAGTGCGGGCATGGTCCGCGGCAGCGAATCGAAAGAGCTTTTCGCCGCCTGGCGGCCTTCGGCTTTGCGTTCGCGGGCTTTTGTCCGCTCGTACATGTCTTCGACTTCCTCCAGCGTCCACGGTGCGGTGGAGTCGAAGACGTGCCGGTGGCGGCGGACGATTTTGTCTTTCAGCAGCTGTTCGACTTCGGCGAAAGAAGTCGGCGGTGCGGCCTGTCCCGTCGGCCGAGTGTGCGGTTGGGGTGCGTCGATCACGGCAGCGTGAAACAGCACCTGGTAGAGAACATCACCGAGTTCTTTTTTCAGCTCTGCCAGACTCTGCGCGTCCTGGGCCTCACTGTGCTGCTGGATGGCTTCGAGCAGTTCATAGGTCTCCTCCAGCAGGAAAGGTGCCAGGCTCTCGTGCGTATGGGCAGCCGCCCAGGGACAGCGCGCTCGCAGCAGGCTGAGCACTTCGGCCAAGGTGAGTCCAGCGGGATCCACGGGATCCCAGCAAACCGGTTCCGGCGCCTCGTCAGTCATGCGGCCTCATCCAGCGGAAATACCTGATCCAGCAGTGTGCGGCACCACTCCAGCAGATCCGAACCGGTGAGTTCGCGCTTGTCGAAGCCTTTGCCGGGGCGGACCGGTTTGGGCACGAGGATCGAGCGCAGCGCCGGTTTGATGAGCGCTTTCGGATACAGGCGCTTAAGCCTGACCACCTGCCATTCGGCCAGTTCGGCCGGGCCGAAGCGGATCATATTGCCCTGCGTGACGATGTCGCTGATGCCGGATTGGCGAGCGCGAATCCGCAGGCGCGCCACGTCCGCGAGCACCGCAACTTCGTCCGGGTAGGGGCCATAGCGGTCGGTGAGCTCTTCGAGGACTTCCTGCAGCGCCTCTTCTGTTTCGGCGGCGGCGAGTTTGCGGTAGGCCTCCAGGCGCAGTCGTTCGTGTTCGACGTAGTCGGTCGGCAGGTGGGCATCGATGGGCAGTTCGACCTTCATGGGCGGCAGCTCTTCTTCACCGTCGCCCTTGAAGTCAGCAACCGCCTCACCGACCATCCGAATGTAGAGGTCGAAGCCGACACCCTCAATGTGGCCGGACTGCTGACCGCCCAGCAGATTGCCGGCACCGCGGATTTCGAGGTCCTTCATGGCCACCTGCATGCCCGCACCCAGTTCCGTGTGGGCGGCAACCGTCTGCAGGCGGTCGTGAGCGGTTTCGGTCAGCGTGATGTCACTGGGATACAGGAAGTAGGCGTAGGCGCGCTCACGTCCACGGCCCACACGGCCGCGCAGCTGGTGCAGCTGGGACAGACCCATGCGCTCTGCGCGGTCGACGATGAGCGTGTTGGCGTTGGAAATGTCGATGCCGGTCTCCACGATCGTGGTGCACACCAGAACGTCGTAGCGCTTTTCCCAGAAGTCGACGATCACCTGTTCGAGCTGGGTTTCGTTCATTTTGCCGTGGGCTACGGCAATGCGGGCCTCGGGTACGAGCTCCGCCAGATGGCCGGCGATCTTCTCGATGTCCTGGACGCGATTGTGGATGTAGAAGACCTGACCTTCGCGCAGCAGTTCGCGGCGAATTGCTGCGGCAACCTGTCGGTCTTCGTACTTGCCGACGTAGGTGAGCACGGGATGGCGCTCTTCCGGAGGGGTTGCAAGAGTCGACATTTCACGGATTCCCGTGACCGCCATTTCCAGGGTGCGGGGAATCGGAGTTGCGGACATGGCCAGTACATCGACGTTTGTGCGCAGCGCTTTGAGGGTCTCCTTGTGTTCAACCCCGAAGCGCTGCTCTTCGTCGATGATGACAAGGCCCAGGTCTTTGAAGCGCACTTCGCCCGAGAGCAGCCGGTGGGTTCCGATGACCAAGTCGAGTTTGCCCTCTTTGAGGTCGTCTTTGATCTTCTGCACTTCCGCCGGGGTTTGGAAGCGCGACATGGCCCCAACTGTGACGGGGAAGCCGGAGTAGCGTTCGGAAAAGGTGTCGTAGTGCTGCTGGACCAACAGTGTTGTCGGCACGAGCACCGCAACCTGTTTGCCTTCCTGAATGGCTTTGAAGGCCGCGCGCACAGCGACTTCGGTTTTTCCGTAGCCCACATCACCGCAGATCAGCCGGTCCATGGGAATCTGCTTCTCCATGTCCTCTTTGACTTCGTCGATGGTGGTCAGCTGGTCCGGCGTTTCGTCGTAGGGGAAAGCGTCTTCCAGTTCCCGCTGCCACGGGGTGTCCGGGCCGAAAGCGTGGCCGACGGTTGCCCTGCGGGCCGCGTAGAGGCGGATGAGCTCACCGGCGATCTCCTTGACGGCTTTGCGGGCCTTCTTCTTGGTGTTCGACCAGTCCGAACCGCCCATCTTGTTGACCTTGGGGTCTTCTCCGCCGACATAGCGGGTCACCTGGTCCAGGGCGTCCGAGGGAACGAACAGACGGTCACCGGGCTGGCCGCGCTTCGAGGGCGCGTATTCGATGACGAGGTATTCGCGGGTGTGCTGGTCTTTGCCGCGCCCGGTGGTGCGCTGCATGAGTTCAACGAAGCGGCCCACGCCGTGCTGGTCGTGGACGACATAGTCACCCGGCTTGAGGTCGAGCGGGTCGACCTGGTTGCGTCGCCTGCGGCTGGGCAGGCGGCGCATGTCCCGGGTCGAAGTGGCTGCGGCACGACCGAGCACCTCGGCTTCTGTCAATACGGCGATGTGGTGCTGATCGAAGACGAAGCCGGCGTAGGCTGCCGCCGTTGTCACGAGAATTGCGCCTTCGGCCTTGTCGGCTAGGTCAGGTTCGAAGCGCGCCGGGAGGTCGGCTTCGCTGAAGACCTCCACCAGGCGCTCGCCCGGCCCCTTGCCCTCTGTGAGGACGTACACCTGCCAGCCGTCTTTGACGTGCTGCCCGACATCGGCCAGCACCGCCTGGACATCACCGGAATAGCCGCGCGGTTCACGCGCCCCGATTGTCAGCACCAGACGGTCGGACTCGAGTTCGTCGTCGATTGCGAAACCGCCCAGGTCCCACCACGAAAAGCCGCGATCCTGTGCTGCCTGCTGCACCTCGGCATAGTCTGCGAAGCTGGCGGCAGACAGGTCGACGGGGCTTTCTGCACCTGCGGCAGCCGATGTCCAAGCTGCGGCCAAAAACTCTTCGGTTGTGGCAACGAGGTCGGCGGCACGCGCCTCGACCTTCTGCGGTGCTGTGACGAACACGGCGGTGTTCTCCGGCAGGATCGACATGAGCGGCTCCATGCCGTCGGCCAAAACCGGGGCGAGTGACTCCATGCCCTCGACCGCAATGCCGTGGGAGATCTTCTGCAGCAGATCGGCTGCCGCGGGGACTTCGGGAATCAGATCGGCCGCGCGGCGGCGCACGTCTTCTGTCAGCAGCACTTCACGGCAGGGCGGGGCCCACAGCTCATACTGGGCGCCGTCGACGGTTTCGAGCGAACGCTGGTCGGCAACTGCGAAGGGACGGATCTCTTCAACTTCGTCCCCGAAGAACTCAATGCGCAGAGCGTGATCGTCAGTCGGCGGGAAGACGTCCAGAATTCCGCCCCGCACAGCGTATTCTCCGCGCCTGGACACCATGTCCACACGGCTGTAGGCCAGACCCGAAAGCCGTTCGGCCAGCTCTTCCAGATCGGCTTCGCTGCCCACTTTCAGGGCAACCGGCTCAAGGTCGCCCAGGCCCTTGACCAGCGGCTGCGTGACAGCGCGAATGGGTGCAACGACCACCGAAAGGGGGACATCGCCCGGGTGGGCCAAGCGGCGCAGCACCGACAGACGCTGGCCGACGGTGTCCGAACGCGGCGAAAGCCGTTCGTGCGGCAGGGTCTCCCACGACGGAAACATCGCAATGGAGCGCGGACTGAGGTGATCGGCCAGAGCATTGACGAGCTCGTCGGCCTCGCGGCCTGTCGCGGTGATGACAAGAACCGGGCGCTTCTGTGCGGCGGCCGCCGTGATGTGCGGCCACAGGCCCTTGACGGCTTGGATTGCACCGCTTCCGTGCTTTTCGCCGACCGCGTCGACGACGTCGGTGAATTCAGACAGCTCGGACAGGGCAGAGGAAATACCGCGAACAGACACCCCCACAGTCTAAACGCCGCGACTGCCCGGTTCGCCCCGTGTGCGGAGGCTCTTCCCGCAGGCGGTCAGTTCCTGTTCTCAGTCGATTCCCACCCCAGCGCGTTCTCATGCGTCTTTGACACCATGGAACTATGAGTTCACAGCAGACGCGCGGCGTCACCCTGACGGTCCCCGCGCACTACTTCGCCCCGGTTGTGATGCTTGCGCTCATGTGGATCATGCGCGTGGTCAGCACGGTCGTGCCCGGCAGCGTGCACGCCCTCGGCGTGCGCGCATGGAGTCCGTCGAGCCTGTGGGCGATCGCCACATCGCCGTTCGTGCACGTCAGCTGGTTCCATCTGCTGTCGAACACGGTTCCGTTCCTCATTCTGGGGCTCATCGTCGCTTTTGACGGCGCCAAGCGCTTTGCCGCCGTCACCGTGGCCTCAGCCGTTGCCGGCGGGCTCGGGGTGTTCTTCCTCAACCGGCCCGGCACTGTGACGGTCGGGGCTTCCGGCCTCGTGTTCGGCTACTTCGGCTACCTCGTTCTGCGCGGCCTCTTCGCCCGCGGCGGGCTGCGCAAAGTCATCTACCTTGTCGTCGCCATCGTCGTAGCCGGACTGTACGGGGTCTCGATGGTCATCGGCTTGATCCCTCGTGGCACCTCGATGTCCTGGCAGGGTCACCTTTTCGGCCTCATCGGCGGCTGCGCTGCTGCATGGGCGCTCGGCTCTGCGGCAAAGCCCAGGTCGGGGCAGAACGCCCAGCACCTCACACAGGCCCAATCGCAGCAAACCAGAGACCCTGAGCTCGATCAGCTGCTGCGCGACCTCGATATTGAATAGCTCAGGCGCGTGACCGGCCGTGGTAGCGCTGCTGCGTGTCCGTCAGCCCCAGTCGCACGAGGTCTTCACAGGCATCCGCCAGATCGCTGATGAACAACGGCAGATCCGCGGCTTCAGAACGTGAAAAGGGGCGAAGGACGAAGTCTGCGGTGTCCATGCGCCCGGGTGGGCGGCCAACCCCTGCGCGCAGCCGCAGATAGTCGCGGGTCCCAATGTGCTGGGTGATGGAGCGCAGGCCATTGTGGCCGCCCTCTCCCCCGCCGATCTTGAGTTTGATGCTGTCGAAGGGAATGTCGACGTCGTCGTGGATGGCAATGATCAGCTCGGGATCGACACCGTAGAAGTCGGCCAGTCCGCGCACCGCGATTCCGCTTTCGTTCATGTAGGTCATCGAGCGCATAAGCACAGCTTTGTCACTGCCGAGGCGGACGGTGTCGGCAAAAGCCCGGTGTTTGGTTTTGCCCAGAGCACCGCCGGTGCGGCGCAGCAGTTCGTCGACCACCATGTAGCCGATGTTGTGCCGAGTGCGCTCATAGCGCGAACCAGGATTGCCCAGGCCGACAATCAGCCGAGTTCCAGACATCACCGTTCTCCTCGAAAAAGTTCGCAGTGCTCAGGGTCGTGTATGTGCGAAAGGCCCCGCACAGCGGCGGGGCCTTCCACAGATATCAGCAGATCAGTCTTCGGACTCTTCTTCTGCTTCATCGCCGGCTTCTTCAGCGTCGTCGCCGGCTTCTTCGGGCTCGTCAGGCTGAGCGTCAGATTCGAGTTCGGCTTCGAGTTCCTCGGCAGACATCTCCTGCGAGACGTTGACAACCATGAGCTCTTCGTCGTCAACCAGTTCGATGCCGCCAGCGAGCTTGACGTCGCCCGCGTAGATGTGGTCGCCGGCTTCGCGGCCTTCGACCGAAACGACGAGCTCTTCCGGCAGGTCGGTGGCGTCTGCGAGAACGCGAACCGTGGTGGCTTCGAGCGCAACGATAGTTTCGGGAGCCGATTCGCCTTCGATCGTGATGGGGACGTCGACCTCGATCTTTTCGCCCTTCTTGACCTTGATGAGGTCAACGTGGACGATCTCGCGGCGCACGGGGTGACGCTGCACTTCGCGGGCAACGGCAAGCGACTTGAAGCCGTCCTCGTCGTTCTTGATTTCCAGAAGTGCGTTCGGGACCTTCATCGCCATCATGATGTCGTGGGCGTCGATGGTCATCTGAACAGGGTCGATGCCGTGACCGTACATCACAGCGGGAACGCGACCGGCGCGGCGCGCCCGGCGGGATGCGCCCTTGCCGTGCTCTTCGCGCGGTTTGACGTTGAGAACAAAATCAGCTGCCATTGTGTCTCCTTCGTGGTGAATACAATCCCACGGCGGACGCAAGATAACCCGCGTCGATAACGGGAGTCTGAGCTCCCCTCGCCGAGGCAACCACACAAGGATACACTACGGTCTGCCGAAGGCTGAAATGCCGCAGACCGTACGCGGTGCCGAAACTCCGGCGGTCCGCGCTTTCGGGACTCAGCGCCGAAGCCTGCTCAGATGTGGAACAGGCTGGTGACGGATCCGTCTTCGAAGACTTCGTGCACTGCCCGCGCCAGGAGCGGGGCGATCGACAGTTCGGTGAGCTTGCCGAACTTCTTGTCATCATCAATCGGCAGGGTGTTGGTCACAATGACCTCTTCGGCGCAGGAGTTTTCCAAACGCTGCACTGCCGGACCGGAGAACACAGCGTGAGTGGCAACGATGATGACGCCCTTAGCTCCGGCGTTCATGCAGGCGTCAGCGGCCTGCACAATGGTGCCGCCGGTGTCGATCATGTCGTCGACGAGCACGCACATGCGGCCTTCGACGTCGCCGACGACGCGGTTGGCCTTGGATTCGTTCGGCCTATCGATGTCGCGTGTCTTGTGGATGAAGGCCAGCGGCACGCCGCCAAGCGCCTCTGACCAGTTTTCGGCCACCTTGATGCGGCCAGCGTCCGGCGAAACGACGGCCAGGCGACTGTCGTCGTAGTTCTCCTTGACGTAGCCGGCCAGTGTCGGCAGGGCGACCAGGTGGTCTACGGGACCGTCGAAGAAGCCCTGGATCTGCGATGTGTGCAGATCGACCGTGATGATGCGGTCAGCGCCGGCGGCCCGGAAGAGGTCGGCCATGAGTCGAGCGGAGATCGGTTCGCGGCCGCGGTGCTTCTTGTCTTGGCGCGCATACGGGAAGAACGGGGCGATCACGGTGATGCGCTTGGCGGATGCGCGCTTGAGCGCATCGAGCATGATCAGCTGCTCCATAACCCATTCGTTGATGGGCGTGCAGTGCGACTGCAGGACGAAGACGTCGCTGCCGCGCACAGATTCTGAATAGCGGACGTAGATCTCACCGTTGGCAAACGGGCGGATTTCGGTTTCCAGCAGGTCCGTGCCGAGGTTCTCAGCAACATCGGCTGCCAGTTCCGGGTGTGAGCGCCCTGTGACCAGGACGAGTTTCTTTTCGCCGGTTGTTGTAATCTCGTTCACTTGCCCTCAGACTCCTTAGCGCGCTCTGCGGCCTCTGCAGCAGCTGTTCCGGGCCGGTTCTTCTGAACCCAACCTTCGATGTTTCTCTGTTCAGCGTATGTGATGGCCAGTGATCCCGCGGGCACGTCCTTGCGGATGACGGTGCCGGCTCCCGAATAGGCACCGTCGCCGACGGTCACAGGGGCAATGAACATCGTGTCCGAACCGGTGCGGCAGTGGGAGCCCACGACGGTGCGGTGTTTGGTCTGTCCGTCGTAGTTGACGAACACAGAAGAAGCTCCGATGTTGGAGTGGTCGCCGATTTCGGCATCCCCAACGTAGGTCAGGTGCGGCACTTTGGTGCCGGTTCCGATCTGCGCGTTCTTGGTTTCGACAAAGGTTCCGATCTTGCCGTTCGAGCCCAGTTCTGTGCCGGGCCGAAGGTAGGCGAACGGGCCGACCGAGGCGCCCTCGCCGATGACCGCGAGTTCCCCGTGAGTGCGGATGACGCGAGCCTCGGCCTTCACCTCGGTATCGGTGAGTGTGGTGTCCGGGCCGATCACGGCCCCGGTGCCGATGTCGGTCGCGCCGTGCAGCTGGACGTTCGGCAGGATCGTGACGTCGGGGCTGAGCGAGACATCGGAGTCGATCCACGTGGTTTCGGGGTCTATGACGGTCACACCTTCGCGCATCCAGCGCTCAACCGTGCGGCGATTGAGTTCACGTCCCAGCTGCGCCAGCTGCACGCGGTCATTGGCGCCTTCGACCTGCCACAGGTCGTCGGTGACCATCGCTGCGACTGACGAACCGGCATCGCGGGCCAGCCCGATGACGTCGGTGAGGTATTTTTCGCCCTGCGCGTTGTCGGTGCTGACCTGTTCGAGGGACGACCGCAGAACCGAGGCGTCAAAAGCGTAGATGCCGGAGTTGATTTCGGTGATCCTGCGCTGGGCTTCGTCAGCGTCTTTTTCTTCGACGATCCGCTCAAGCGCACCGGCGGAGTCGCGGATGATGCGACCGTAGCCATGCGGGTTGTCCACGTGAGCGGACAGAACCGTGACCGCGTGGGAGCGCTCTTCGTGGAAGCGCACGAGGTCTGCGATGGTCTGCGAGGTCAGCAGCGGGACGTCGCCGTAGGTGACGACGACGGTGCCGCGCAGGTCCTGGGGCAGCTGGGTGAGCGCACATTCTGCTGCCCGGCCGGTGCCGGGCACGCTGTCCTGGTCGGCGACGATGATCGACTGCTCAACAGCCTCAGTCACCTGGTTCAGATGGTCTGCCACGAGGTCGCGCTCGTGTCGCAGCACGACCACGAGGTGTTCGGGGCCGACTCCGGCTGCCGCGCTGACCGCGTGGTGGAGGAGGGACCGCCCGCCGATCTGGTGCATCACCTTCGGTGTTGCGGACTTCATCCTGGTTCCGGCGCCTGCGGCCAGAACGATGACAGCTGCGGGATGGTCAGCCATGCTGCTCCTCGGTGTTGACTGCGCTGCGGTGTTTTCCGCATCAGCTCCGCCCTTAGGATTCGAACCTAAACTGCACGGCTCCAAAGGCCGGCGTGCTGCCGTTACACCAGGGCGGATTGTTCCCAGTGGGATACGGCCCCGAGCTGACCCGCTCAGGGCGCTCTCATATCTTGCCACTAGAATCAAGGCTATGGAAATCGTTCAGAATATCCTCGTCATTCTCCACCTTATCGGCATGGCGATGATCGTCGGCGGCTACCTCGTCACGGTCAAAGCTCCGCGCGTTCTGCCCGGTATGCTCCACGCCGCCGGTCTGCAGGTCGTGACCGGCGTCCTGCTGTTCGGAATGTTGGAGATGCAGGGCAGCCCGACCATGTCGCTGCGCGCCGGCGCCGGCATCAAGATTCTTTTGGGCCTTGTCGCTCTCATTGCGTTCATCATCGGCAACAAGCGCGAAAAGGCCGCCGCCTCCGCTGACACTGTCCCCGATGGCACTGTCAAGACCGCAGCTCCGTCCGCCGCTATGGCTCACACCGGGTTCATTGCCGCTGTGCTCGCCGTGATCGTCGCAGTCTTCACTCTCTGATACCACCGGCTTCGGGGCGCCGTGAGCACGGCGCCCCGTTTTCTTTCTGCACGCACTGCGCGCAGGTCTCGCGTCAGCCCCTCCTGCCATACTGGGAAGCACCATGAGCTCACCGTTCGATTTCCTCAATCCGCACGCTTCCGCAGACAACGGCGGCACAGCCGCGCCCGTCCCGGCAGAGGACCCCGCCCCGGCAGACACTCAGGCGGTCGGGTCCTCGAACCCGGAAGAACTCTTGGCAGGGCTCAACCCTCAGCAGCGCAAGGCAGCCGTTCACCAAGGCGGTCCCCTGCTGATCGTCGCCGGTGCCGGTTCGGGCAAAACGGCGGTCCTCACACGCAGAATCGCCTACGCCCTGCGCACCGGGAGGGCTCACCCGGGACAGATCCTCGCAATCACCTTCACCAATAAGGCCGCGCGGGAAATGCAGGAGCGTGTGGAACAGCTCATCGGCGCGCAGGCCCGCGGCATGTGGATATCAACCTTCCACTCGGCGTGCGTGCGCATTCTGCGCCGCGAAGCCAAAGCACTGGGCCGCAACCCCAACTTCACCATCTACGATTCCGCGGATTCCCTGCGCCTGATCACCCAGGTGGCCCGCGAACTCGACCTCGACACCAAAAAGTTCTCACCGAAATCGCTGCAGCACCGCATTTCGAACGTCAAGAACGAACTCATCACAGCCGAGGACTTCGCCGCACAGTCAGCGAACAACCCCTATGATTCGACGATCGCGTCCGTGTACACCCGCTACCAGCAGCGGCTAGCCACCGCGAACGCCTTCGACTTCGACGACCTCATCATGGAAACCGTCCACATGCTCGGCGCGTTCCCCGACATCGCAGCCAGCTACCGGGCACGATTCCGCCACATCCTCGTCGACGAATACCAGGACACCAACCCCGCGCAGTACCAGCTGGTCCGCGCTCTTGCGGGCACTGATTCCGATGGCAACCCGGCCGAACTCACCGTCGTCGGCGATGCCGACCAGTCGATCTACGCCTTCCGCGGCGCAACAGTGCGCAATATCGAAGAATTCGAACAGGACTTCCCACAGGCGGCC
Source organism: Brevibacterium sp. Marseille-P9724 (assembly GCF_902500275.1). Lineage (NCBI taxonomy): Bacteria > Bacillati > Actinomycetota > Actinomycetes > Micrococcales > Brevibacteriaceae > Brevibacterium > Brevibacterium sp. Marseille-P9724. The sequence goes on from NZ_LR722995.1 coordinate 111,368, forward strand.
ACGGTTCTGCTCGAACAGAACTACCGGTCCACGCAGAACATCCTTTCGGCGGCCAACGCCGTCATCTCCAACAACGACGACCGCCGGGTCAAACGCCTGTGGACCGATTCCGGCAGCGGCGACATCATCACCGGCTGGGTGGCAGAGAGCGAACAGTCAGAAGCCCAGTTCATCGTCGACCGCATTGACTCCGTCATGGACGACAAGGGCCTAAGCTACGGAGACTTCGCGGTGTTCTACAGAACGAACGCCCAGTCCCGGGCAATTGAAGACGCTTTTGTCCGCTCAGGAATCCCCTACCGGGTTGTCGGCGGGACCCGCTTCTACGAACGCAGGGAAATCAAAGACGCGCTCGCCTATGTCCGCGTCATCGACAATCCGGACGACGACGTCAACCTCAGCCGCATCATCAACGTTCCCAAGCGCTCCATCGGGGATCGTTCCCTGGCACTTCTGCAGGCCTTTGCCTCGCGCGAGCAGATTTCCCTGTGGGCGGCCCTGCAGCGGGTTGACGAAGCCCCCGGCATGACCACCCGAACACTCGGCCCGCTGCAGAAATTTGCGGCACTCATGAACGACCTCATGACCTCGGCCGACGGTGCGCCCGCCTCGCGCGTGATCGAATCTGTTCTGGAGCAGACCGGATACCTGGCACAGCTGAGCGCCAGCTCAGACCCGCAGGATGAAGCTCGGGTCGACAACCTCGCCGAACTCGTCGCGGTGGCCGAAGACTTCCACGCGCAGCACCCCGAAAGCACACTCGGGGACTTCCTGGAGAGGGTGTCGCTGACAGCGGACGCCGATTCGATCCCAGATGCCGAACTTGGCGAAGTCACCCTCATGACCCTGCACACGGCCAAAGGGCTCGAGTTTCCCGTGGTCTTCCTCACCGGCTTAGAAGACGGCACGTTCCCTCACCAGCGTTCATTTTCGGATCCCACGGAACTGGCCGAAGAACGCCGCTTGGCCTATGTCGGTTTGACCAGGGCCGAACAGAAGCTGTTTGTGTCACGAGCTGAAACTCGCTCCATGTGGGGCCAACCGCAGTACAATCCACCCAGCCGCTTCCTGGGCGAAATACCAGACGAGCTCATCGACTGGGAATCAACGGGCACCCTGAGCCCCACGGCTGCGGTCGACCGCCAAGAAGCCGGCTCCGCCGCTCACGGGTGGTCGGGAACCCTGGGCCGCAGCATGCGCACGGGACGGCCCAGCCAGTCCGCTGCGAGCGTGGGCCGCAGCTTCCCCAACCGCATTCGTCCCAATCGCGAAGCCGTTGTCGTCGAAGCCGGGGACAAGGTTTCCCACGACTCCTTCGGCATGGGCACTGTTCTTGAAGTCTCCGGAAGCGGCGACAAAGCCGTAGCGACGGTCGATTTCGGTTCCGAAGGCACCAAACGACTGCTGCTGCGCTACGCGCCAGTCGAAAAGCTGTAGGCTCTGGGGTCAGGCTGACGGCAGGGTCAGGGCCAGAAAAACCAAGAGGGCCGCGGCCAGCAGCGTTGTCGCAGCATCGGTGACTGCGCTTCGGTTGACCCAGGTTTTCTGCCATGAGCTCGGAATGATCCGCAGCAGCCCAACAGCGCCGATTGTCGCGGCGAGCATAATGCCGCCCACGCGAACGTTCACCAGCGCACCGGCGCAGGACAAGGCGATGCCGATCAGCGTGTACAGGAGAACCCAGTCGCGCCGCACCGGGTTGGAGTAGCGGCGCTTCCAGTAGATCCACCGTTTGGAAATGGGACCGCGGCCGCCCTTGCGAGCACGGCTCGCACGGCGGCTGCGGGTTTTTCCGGCTTGTGCCATATCGTGTGGGCGACGGTCGATCAGTGGAAGAAGTGGCGCGTGCCGGTGAAGTACATCGAAATGCCCGCGGCTTCGGCAGCGGCGATGACCTCTTCGTCACGGATCGAACCGCCGGGTTGAACGACGGCTTTCACACCGCCGTCGATGAGCACCTGGAGGCCATCGGCAAACGGGAAGAACGCGTCCGAGGCCGCAACCGATCCCTGAGCGCGTTCAGCGCCTGCTCGGTCAACGGCGAGCTTCGCAGAGTCCACGCGGTTGACCTGCCCCATGCCCACACCGACGGCTGCGCCACCGGATGCCAGCAGGATCGCGTTGGACTTCACTGCGCGGCAGGCCCGCCACGCGAATTCGAGGTCGGCCAGTGTCTCTTCGTCCACGGCTTGACCGGCTGCCAGTGTCCACTGATCTGCACGGTCGCCGACAGCCTGCAGCGCGTCGCGGTCCTGCACGAGGAGTCCTCCGCTGACCTGACGGTATTCCATGGGCGGCACCGAGTAGCCGTCGATCTCAAGGATCCGCAGGTTCTTCTTGGTCTGCAGCAGCTCCAGCGCATCAGCGTCATAGCCGGGTGCAATGACCACTTCGGTGAAGATCGGCTTGATTGATTCGGCTGTGGCCAGGTCAACCTGACGGTTGCAGGCAATGACGCCGCCGTAGGCTGACAGCGAATCGGTGGCGTGGGCCAGTCGGTGTGCTTCGGCAATCGTGTCCGCTGTTGCGATGCCGCACGGATTGGCGTGTTTGATGATCGCAACGGCTGGGTCTTCGTGGTCGTAGGCGGCGCGCAGAGCCGCGTCGGTGTCCACGTAGTTGTTGTAGGACATCTCCTTGCCGCCGTGCTGGACGGCGTTGGCTACGCCGCCGGTGCCGGGTGACGCGTAGACGGCTGCTTTCTGGTGCGGGTTTTCGCCGTAGCGCAGGTCGTTCTTCTTCTCTGCGGTCATCCCGAAGAAGTCCGGTTCGGCATCTTCCCCGCCCAGCTGCTGGCCGAACCACGCCGCAACCGCGACATCGTATGCGGCGGTGTGTTCGAAAGCGGCCTTGGCAAGTTCGCGGCGGGCGGCAAGGTCGAACCCACCGGAACCGGCGGCCTCGATGACTTCTGCGTACCGTTCCGGGTCGGTCACAACGGCAACCGTGGGGTGGTTCTTTGCAGCTGCGCGCACCATGGATGGTCCGCCGATGTCGATCTGTTCGACGACGTCGTCATACCCGGCGCCCGAGGCAGCCGTTTCAACAAACGGGTAGAGGTTGACCACAACGAGGTCGAACTGTTCAACGCCCAGCTGCTCCAGCTGGTCCATGTGGTCGGCTTTGCGGGAATCGGCGAGGATGCCGGCGTGGACCTTCGGATGCAGCGTCTTGACGCGCCCTTCGAGGCATTCGGGGAAGCCGGTCAGCTGTTCGACTGGCGTCACTGGCACTCCTGCGGCTTCAATCCGCGCCGCGGTCGAACCGGTTGACACGATGTCGACACCCTGGGTCGTCAGCCCGGCTGCCAGCTCTTCGAGTCCGGTCTTGTCATAGACGCTGATAAGTGCTCGTCGGATGGGACGCTGGTCGTTCACTCTGCTCCTCGGTCAGGTTGCTTCACGGAGCTGACGGCGTGTACCCGGACACATGCCGTCCACTCACTTCGAGTGTGCCGTGCTCAAGAAAGCGCAGAAGATGCACAAGCTCGCGGCGCTCGATTGCTTTGATTCTTTCATGCAGGACCGTTTCGGTTTCATTCGGTTCGATCACAACGGGAAACTGCGCGATGATCGGTCCGGTGTCCACGCCCTCATCAACCAGGTGAATGGTGGTCCCTGTGACCTTGGCGCCGTAGTCAAGCGCGTCGCGCACCCCGTGAGCACCGGGGAAAGCCGGCAGAAGAGCCGGGTGAGTGTTGATGATCCGTCCGCCGAAGCGCGAAACGAACGAGGCTCCCAGGATTCGCATGAAGCCTGCCGAGACGATCCAATCGGGGCTGTAGCCGGCAACAGTCTCAGTAAAAGCCTGGTCCCATGCCGCACGGTCGGCGTAGTCCCGCGGGTGCGCACTGAACACCTCGATGTCGGCCGCGCGAGCCCGGTCAAGGACCGGCGCGTCTGCCAGATCAGAGCCGACGGCGACGATCTCGACGCCCGTGTTTGCAAGCCCGTCGATGACGGCTTGGACGAGGGAACCGGTGCCGGAGGCCAGGAGCAGTAGACGCACATGCGGAATTGTATGCCAGCTTTTGCATCAACCCCTATACGCCTTGGTCAGCTCCGGCAGTCTATGTGGTGCATTTGGGCAGCAACAGAAGAGGTGAAAGCAGGCCGCCACATGAAGCTGCGAAAAACCGCTGAGCAAAGTCAACAGCCGCATAGACCTCTTGTCGTTCCCGTAAAATCTAGAAAATCTAGTCGCACTATTCAGTGTTTGCTGTATAGTTCACTACATGCTGACCAATTCTGCTCGTTTAGATGTCATGAACCGGTTGGGTCGAGCCATGGCCGATCCCACGCGATCCCGAATTTTATTAACGCTGTTGGAGGGGCCTGAATATCCGGCGGTCCTTGCCCACGCTCTGGACCTGACACGGTCTAATGTGTCCAACCACCTGGCCTGTCTGCGCGATTGTGGCATTGTGGTCGGCAAGCATCAGGGACGCCAAACCCGCTACGAGATCGCGGACCCACACTTGGCGCAGGCACTGACTGCCTTGGTGGACACGACCCTGGCCGTTGACGTAGCTGCCCCTTGCATTGATCCGGTCTGCACTGTTGCCGGTTGTGCTCATGATGAGGAGCTCAGCGCGTGATTTCTTCCCTCGTGCAGGCGATTGGCCTGTTTATCGCCACCAACATTGATGACGTCGTCATCCTGTCTCTGTTTTTTGCCCGAGGCCAGGGACAACCAGGAACCACCCGCCGCATCCTGGTGGGACAATATCTAGGATTCCTGGGTATTTTAGGCGCTGCGGCAGCAGCAGCCTTTGGCGCCCAAATACTGCTGCCGGAAGCCATCCTGCCGTACTTTGGCCTGATTCCCCTGGGGTTGGGTCTCTGGGCGGCATGGCAGGCCTGGCGAAATCGCGGCGAAGACGATGATGACGAAGCACAGCTGGAAGGCAAACGCGTCTCGATCTGGGCCGTGGCGGCCGTGACCTTCGCCAACGGCGGCGACAATCTCGGCGTCTATGTGCCAGTGTTCGTCAGCGTCAGCTGGGGTGCAGTGCTGGCCTGCTGCATCGTCTTCTTAGTACTGGTGGCCGTCCTGGTGTTCCTGGCCAAATGGATCAGCTCAAGAAAACCTATTGCCGAAGCCCTGGAACGGTGGGAAGACATTCTCTTCCCAGCAGTGCTCATCGGGCTGGGCATCGTCATCCTCGTCAGCGGTGGAGCCTTCGGACTATAAGCAACCCACACCACAGTTGAATCGCCCATGAGTGACAGACCCGCGCAAGACACTGTCCACCAGGTAGAGCAAATCTGAGCGGGGCGGACCGCCAAGCGGCCAGCAGCCACATCTGTCACGAGGTATGCCAAGATGGACAGCGTGACTCAACCCGAAGCAAATACCCAGAAGCCGAAGAAGGATTCCGAGCAGCCAAGCCGAGCCGCCCAGCTCGGAACGACACTGAGCATGCTCGTCATCGGCGGTCTCCTGGTGTCCATGCTCGGTGTTCCCATCAAGGTGGCGGCCGGCGTTCTCGCTGTTGCCGCCGTCGTTGTGGCCATTCGCTTCTTTGCTGCATCGAGCCGGGAGAACCGCCCAGCTTCGTGGTTCATCATGGGCGTCATCAGCATCATCGTGTCCGGCTACGTGGGGCTGGGCACAATCGGCACGATGCTCACCTACCAGGAGCAGGCGGACTACCAGGAGTGTGTCAGCTCAGCCCTGACCGAACAGGCTTCAGTGTCGTGCACTTCGGAATACAACACAGCCCTCAACAGCAAGTTCAAGAACCTCACGGGCATCGACATGCCCGGACTTGCCCCGGAAAGCTGATTTCCTCAGGCACGGTTCAATCTCGTGCGGCGAAGTGGTCGCGCAGCCGCACCATTCCAATGCCCGCGAAGACGACGGCACACGTGCCCAGACCCGCCAGGAGCATCGTGGGCACAACGTCCACGCCGATTTCGCTGAGGCCTCCCCCGCCGATGCCGCCGGAGAAGAACAGGCACAGCACGGAAAAGCCCAGGAGAATCTGAACCGAAGAGAACACCGCCGGCCACAGCTGGGCAGCCGACTGCCACTCGGCCCGCCCGGTCACCGCCGCAGCGACGGCGACAACCGGAATGAGCGCGAGCAGGCCGGCCCACGGACTGGGCTCGGGCGGGAAAGCGTAGGCGATGGGAAGCGGCGGAACGATGCCCTCGGCACCTCGGTAGGCTGACAGTTCGACACCTCTGGCGAGAGTGACTCCCGCACCGGAAACCCAGGCAATGCCCGCCGCCCACACGGTCGGCGCGTAGGCAAGCTGGATCACACCCAGTCCCACCGCTGCAGCACTCGGCGATGAGTACGCCTGCAGCACGGCTGTCACCTCACCGAAGCGCACGGCTATCAAAACGGCGAGAACGACGTTCGAGCTGATGATCAGCGCCGCGAAGACACGCAGGGTCTGGGCACGAGACATGCGCAGAGCTTCAAGCGCGGCTGAGCCCATGTAGTCGCGCACGGCCCGGTTGATGAGCTCACCGGCCGGCCGCAGGGACACGAGTACGGGACCGCTCAAAAGCACGCAGACACGGATGACACCGCGCAGGTCAAAGGCGGCTCCGCCGATGCTCGCGGCGATGAGCACCAACAGCGCAAAGATCCCGAAGAGCGAAGCGGCCCCGATGATCCGAGACACCAGGCGGTCCTCACCTTCTGGGTCACTGTCGTCGAGCATCCGGCGCAGCCGCACCCCACTCCAGTAGACGGCAAAGAACAGCGCGAGGTTGGCGAGGGTCGGCGGCAGAGACAGCACGGCTGATCCCAACGGCACGGCAAGACCAGCGGCGGCGGCGATTCCGCGCGTCGCCCACACGAGGATGACCGAGGTGGGCATGAGGTGTGCAGCGGCTATCGTCCACACCGCAGCACCTGAGAGGAACGCAACAGCACCCACCACGATGACAGCCGGAAACGCCGAGCGGACTGCGAAGAAGGGGATGCGAAGTCTTTGTGCCGAGGGGTCCATTGTCCCTATGGTGCACGAGCTTCGGCTCGGTTCCCAGCTTCCACGCGGAAAGAAGGTGCAGACTGGGCCCAACTGATAGATTGAGGCGCAGGTCTCAGACAATCAACGCGAAGAAGGAAGCAATGAGCAAGCCAACGCCCGAAGAAGGCAGCAACAGCTCGTCGTCTCCACAGCCGAACTACGGCACCGGACGTCCCCCTGAACAGCCGACTCCCCCGAGCAGCCCTGCAAACGGCTATGGACCGCAGGCGCCTCAACGAGCACCCCAAAGCGGCACGCCCGCGCCGAAGCCCGCAGCCGAACCTCCGATGGGCAACCCGCCCGGAGGCGAAGACGCCAAAACCACGGTGCTTCCTCCCGCCGGTGCGCAGGACCCAGCACAGGCTCCCAGGCAGGAAAGCCCACAGCAGCCGCAGACTAGTCCGCAGGGCCCACCGCAGGCCGGGCAGCACAGTGCTCGCCCCGCCTCGGCACCTCGTGGCCCTGCAGACGGCAACACCGCGGTCATACCCCCTGTGAGCCCAAGCGCAGGCAGCGCCGGTGCTTTCGGCGCAGGCGCTGCGGCAGGGGCCGGTGCTGCGGGTGCAGGTCGGATGACACCTCCGCCGGGTCCCGGCATGGGCACCCCAGCAGGTGGCGGCGGCACTGCGATTGCCGCCGCCCCGGTCCGCGAACGCCCCAGAAAAAAGTCCAACACGGCGGCGTGGCTGATCCCTGTGATCGCCGCTTCCGTCGTGGTGATCCTGGTGATTGTCGGCGCTATTGCGCACTTCATCATCAACCGCACCGTGTATGGCCCAGACGCCACGGCTGAAAAATTCGTCGAGGCTCTCAACGAAGGGGACTTCGAAAAGGCGCGCTCATACGCATCGTTTGATACACCCGAAAACGCCTACACTGACCTCATCGACGACCCGAAGTATGCAAAGGCAGCTGCCGATACTCTGTCCAATGCCCAGGTGACCGCTTCGGAGCGCAATGGCGATGATGTCAAGATCACCGTCGGATACAAACAGGGCGAAGAAGACAAGAGCATCGATCTGACCGGCAGCAAGGACGGCAAGCAAGGACTCTTCTTCGACAAGTGGAAGCTCAATGCCCCTGACCTCGGCACCGTGAAGATCAACGCCCCGGCCGGCGCGAAGGTCAAGATCAACGGGGAGGACTTCACAACCTCCAACCCCGACACCGAGTACGCGGTCCTGCCCGGCACCTACGAAATCTCCACTGAGGGTTCGAAGTTCATTGAATCGGCTTCGGCAAAGACCACGGTCGGTTTCGGCGGCGACGACGGCGGCGCAGAGCTCAAGGTCGACCCGAAGCCCACAGGCGAACTGGGCAAGGAAGTGCAGAAGCAGGTCGACAAGCGCATCGACGACTGCAAGAAGGCCAAAGAGTTCGAAAAGAAGGGCTGCGGTCCCATCTCGCTGCCGAAGAAGGCACAGAACACCAGCATCAAGCCTGAAAAGGACGTCAAGCTCAACACTGTTTCGTGGAAGGTGACCAACCCGAAGGTGTCCGCGAAGCTTGACAGCGGAAGCGGCAAGGGCACGTTCCGCACCACCGACAACGGCAAGGCGCAGTTCTCGGCCGACTCGAAGAGCCGCGGCAAGAATGCGTGGAAGCTGGCGACCCCTGCACCCGTGATCGCCAGCGGCGAATTCGAAATCGACGGTGACTCCATCAAGATCACCGAGATCTACGGCTGGTAATACAGAACCTGCAGCTTCAGAATAAAAGGCGCGGCCGGTGAGTACACCGGCCGCGCCTTTTCTGCGCGCAGGGCTGAAGGTGCGAACGCGCAGAAACGTACGCCGCCGGTCCGCTGAGACGGCGCAGGTCAGCTCGCGAAGTGTGCTCGAACCTTCTCCACCAGCTCGCTGAAGGCCCTCCCCCGGTGGGAAACAGCGTTCTTCTCCTCCCGGCTGTACTCTGCCAGGCAGCGGTCTTGGCCTTCCGGAATGAAGATGGGGTCGTAGCCGAACCCGCCCGATCCGTGCGGTGCGCGGGCCAGCGCACCCGGCAGGGCACCTCGGCAGACGATCTCAGTGCCGTCGGTATCGACAAAGGCCGCGGCGCATACGAAAGCGGCAGCGCGGTCAGAGTCTTTGACATCTGCCAGCTGAGCCAGCAGCAGTCGGTTGTTGGCGAGGTCGTCCCCGTGGCTGCCGCTCCAGCGAGCGGAGAAGATGCCCGGCGCACCACCCAGAATGCCGACGGTCAGACCGGAGTCGTCAGCAAAAGCGGGTCGACCCGCTTCGGCAGCGGCGGAGCGGGCTTTGATCAGCGCGTTCTCTTCGAACGTCGTGCCGTCTTCTACGGGGCTGCTAAGGCCCAAAGCCGAAGATGTCACAACTGTCATGCCCGGCAGGGTCCGCGAGAGGATTGCTTCGAGTTCGGCGCGTTTGCCTTCGTTTCCGGTAGCCAGAACGACCCGGCCGCCATCCTGGCCGGTCATGCCTCGAGCGCTTCTTTCTGCAGGCGAGTCAGCTCGGCACAGCCAAGGGAAGCAAGGTCGAGCAGCGCTGTGAGTTCGCCCCTGTCGAACGGTTCGCCTTCGGCAGTGCCCTGGATTTCAATGAACTTGCCGGAGCCGGTCATGACCACGTTCATGTCGGTTTCGGCCTGCGAGTCCTCTTCGTAAGGCAGGTCGAGAACCGGGGTGCCGTTGACAATGCCGACGGAGACTGCCGCCAGCGAGTCCGAGAGCACTTTGGCACTGCTGCGAATCCAGCCGAGTTCGCGCCCCTTTTCAATCGCGTCGTGCAGCGCGAGGTAGGCCCCTGTGATGGCTGCCGTGCGGGTTCCGCCGTCGGCTTGGAGGACGTCGCAGTCCAGTTGGATGGTGTTTTCGCCCAGCTGTGCAGTGTCGACGACGGCGCGCAGGCTGCGGCCGATCAGTCGTGAGATTTCGTGGGTCCGTCCGCCCACCTTGCCGCGGACGGATTCGCGGCTCGACCGGGTGTGGGTGGCACGCGGCAGCATGGCGTATTCGCCTGTGACCCATCCGGTGCCCTCACCTTTGAGCCAGCGGGGCACGCCTTCGGTCAGCGAGGCTGCGCACAGCACGCGCGTGTTCCCGAACTCCACGAGCACGGAGCCCTCGGCGTGGTCGAGCCAACCGCGCTGGAAGGAAACGGGTCGAAGCTGATCGGCCGTGCGGCCGTCAAAGCGGGTCATGACTGCTCCTCAGTGTTGTTGTTAGGCACCTGCGGCCACGGGTTCTGACGTCCGCTGTGCCCGGATCTCCCATGTGCGGTCAGGCACTGCAAGATCGATGGGGCCGGTGTAGTGGTGTGCTGCCGCGGCGGCGACGGTCTCGGCATTGGTCCAGGGTGCAATGTGCGTCAGAATCAGCCGTTGTGCCCCGGCTTCCTGCGCGGTGCGGCCAGCGCGTTCGCCGTTGAGGTGGATGCCGCGCACTGTGTCGCGGCCGTCTTCGAACGCAGCTTCACATAGGAAGGCGTCAGCGCCGCGTGCCGCGGTGGTCAGGTTGTCGCAGGCGTCGGAGTCACCGGAGTAGGCCAACACGGCACCGGCGTATTCGACCCGCACGGCATAGGTTTCAACCGGGTGGTGCACGAGGTGCGGGGTGATGGTCACAGGACCGACCGTGAAGGATTCGCCATTGCGCATGTCGGTGAAGTCAAATGCCTGCTCGAGATCTCCCGAGGCGGAATCGGCTGGAATGGGGCTTGCTCCGGGTTCCGTATGGTGGGCGGCGGTGAGCCGTTCGCGGGTTCCCGCCGGCCCGTACACTGCCAACCGGTTCGGATGCCCGCCCGCTTCCAGGAATCGCGGGTCGTAGCGGTGCATGACGTACAGGCCGGTCACGTCGAGGCAGTGGTCGGGATGTAGGTGACTGAGCACGATCGCGTCGATGTCGGTGTGGGTGATCCAGCGCTGCAGCGGCCCCAGCGCGCCCGAACCCAGGTCGAGAACGATGTTCCACGTTCTGTCGGCTTCCACCTGCAGCAGATAGCAGCTTGCGGCGGAATGCGGACCGGGGTAGGAACCGGACGTGCCGATCGCAGTGAGCTTCATCATTCGCTGTCCCCGTCCAGCTGGTTCATGAACAGTTCGGTGAAGCGCTCCTGTACCCACGAAAGGAAGTCGTAGATGGACAGCAGGGCGGAATCGTTGCCGTCCAGGTCATCTTCGCGGTCGTACAGCTGCTGCATATCGTCTTCGGTCACGATTCCCAGTCGACTGGATATGACCAGACGAACGTCGGTCAGGCCGATCATCCACGCGTGGGCTTCGTCCCGACCGATTTCGGCGGGACTGGTTTTGCTCAGTGTGAAGAGGATGGTCTGCAGGTTCGCGATTTTGCCTTCGCGGATGTCGTTTTCGGTGTAGCGGCGAAACTCAGCGGAGGCCTCTGGATTTTCCGGGTCGGCATCCGGCAGCAGCCGAAGGAGCGCCGGGTCGGTGGGCCGTTCGCGGTCTTCTATGCCCACGAGTTTCGCCAAGGGGTCGGTGCTTTCGCTGTCAGACCGACTGTCGAGCAGTGTGATGGTGTCGCTGACGACTCTGGCGACGATTGCCTTCTCCGTGCCGCCGAACTCCAGCTGCGCAAATGCCGAGCTGCTGGGATAGAGCTTCATGCCGCTCCCCCCGAATCCATTTGCCTGCACGAGGCCCACAGACCGAAGCCGTGCATGGCAGCGGTGTCTTTTTCCATTTCTTCGCGCGTTCCCTGGGACACAACGGCTTTGCCGTCATAGTGGACCTGTCGCATGAGCTGGGCGGCTTTTTCCGGGGAGTGGCCGAAGTAGGACCGGAACACGTATGTCACATAGGACATGAGGTTGACCGGGTCGTTGAACACGATCGTGACCCACGGCAGCGCAGGATCGGTCTGCGCGTCAGCGAGGACGTCGGATTCTGCAACGGGCAAGGCGGTGGTACTCACAGGAGTCAACTGTATTGCACTGACTCCCAAAAGACCCGCTGAGCGGTCCGATATGCTCGCGAGTATGCGTGAACTCACAACGTCAGACGGGCCGTCGACCGCTCTGCTGACCGATCATTACGAACTGACGATGCTGCAGGCAACTTTGGATGCCGGCACTGCGGATACTCCGTGTTTGTTTGAGATGTTCGGGCGCAGGCTCCCGCCTGGGCGCCGCTACGGTGTGGTTGCCGGCACCGGTCGGCTGCTGGAGGGACTGAGCCGCTTCCGGTTCGGCGATGACGAGCTGCGCTTTCTGCGCGAGACCGGTGTTGTCTCTGATGATGCTCTGGGCTGGCTGGCCGATTACCGCTTTTCCGGCACGATTCGCGGCTATCGGGAAGGCGATGTCTATTTTCCGGGCTCACCACTGCTCATTGTGGAGGCCCCGTTTGCCGAGGCGGTCATCCTGGAGACCCTCGCCCTGTCGGTCTACAACTACGACAGTGCGGTAGCGGCTGCGGCTTCGCGCATGAGCAGTGTGGCGGGGGGCCGGCCGCTGGCGGAAATGGGTTCGCGGCGCACCAATGAGAGCAGTGCTGTTGCCGCGGCCCGGGCCGCTGTTGTTGCCGGCTTCTCATCGACGTCGAATCTCGAGGCGGGGCGCCGGTTTGGTCTGCGCACCATCGGCACGTCGGCACATTCCTTCACCCTTCTGCACGCCGCGGAAGAAGACGCCTTTCGTGCGCAGATCAACTCACTCGGAACTGACACGACTGTTCTGCTGGACACCTATGACGTCGACGAAGCACTCGAAACAGCCATCCGCATAGCCGGTCCGAAACTCGGCGGTGTGCGCTTGGATTCGGGTGACCTCGGCATTCAGGCTGCCGAGGTGCGCGACAAGCTCGATGCCCTCGGGGCTCACAACACCACGATCACCGTCACGAGCGATCTCGATGAATACGCAATTGCCGCATTGGCGTCAGCTCCCGTGGATTCCTACGGTGTCGGCACTCGACTGGTGACCGGCTCCGGGGCACCCTCGGCCAACCTTGTGTACAAGCTCACGGCTAGGCAGGACGATTCCGGCAAGTGGCACTCGGTGGCCAAAAAGGCTGCGGGCAAGGGCTCACACGGCGGGCTCAAGACTGCGCGGCGGGTGCTGTCCGGCGGAACAGCCATACAGGAAGCCATTGGGGTTCCGCATCTTCCGGAGACTGTCGGCGGCGGTCGTGACCTGCAGGTTGACTTTGTTGTCGACGGGGAAATCGATGACAGCTTCACAGGCCCCGAGGCGGTTGTTCGAGCTCAGGAAATGCACCGGGCGGCCATGGCAGAACTGCCCCGTTCGGCACGGCGCCTGCAGGACGGCGACCCGACGATCCCGACGGTGTTCTACGACGCCTGAGCGGCAGCTATTTTCTGCCGACGAACCAGCGCTGCAGAGTGTTGATCCGGTCGAGGATCTGTTCGCGACTGGCTTGCGCTACAGCCGGTCCCCCGCAGGCTCTGCGCAGCTCCAGGTGAATTGAGCCGTGCGGTTTGCCTGTCCGGCGCGCCCACGCACCGACCATGGACTGCAGTTTGCTGCGGTCTTCTTTCAGCGCGCGGTGCTGAAGCTCCGCCGCATCGGCTTGCGGCTGTGGCTGTGCGGTCTGTCCGCCGCTGCCGCGTCGTTTGACCTGTTCGGCCTGCCTGGCCCGCAGGAGTTCGGCTACCTGGTCGGGTTCGAGCAGACCCGGAAGGCCGATGAAGTCGAGTTCGTCTTCCGAGCCGACGGCACCTCCGGCACCGAATTCGCCGCCGTCGAACAGCACTTTGTCAAAGGACGCCTGCGATTCCAGCGCCTCGTAGGCGCCCTCGTCTAGAGCCGACGACGCACTTTCGTTCCTGTTCGCCTGTTCGAGAGCATCATCATCGAGCAGATGCTCGTCTTCTTCACCGTCCTCGGTTCTGATGTCCAGCGCGTGATCGCGCTCAACTTCCAGCGAGTTGGCCAAGGCCAGGAGAATCGGCACGGATGGCAGGAAGATGGAGGCCGTTTCGCCGCGCTTGCGGGCACGCACGAAACGTCCAATGGCCTGCGCAAAGAACAGGGGTGTAGCCGATGATGTCGCATAGACCCCCACGGCCAGCCGCGGCACGTCGACGCCTTCGGACACCATGCGCACGGCGACCATCCACCGCCGGTCGGACTCTTGGAATTCGTCGATCCGATCGCTGGCGCCTGCTTCGTCTGAGAGCACGACGGTGACTTCTTCGCCTGTGATCTGCTTAAGCTGTTTTGCGTAGGCGCGTGCAGTGCTCTGGTCGGTCGCGATGACCAGACCGCCGGCGTCGGGGACGGAGCGCCGCACTTCGCTCAGCCTGATGTCAGCGGCTTTGAGGACCGCGGGGATCCATTCTCCGCGCGGGTCAAGTGCGGTCCGCCACGCTTGGGCGTGGATGTCTTTTGTCGCGTCAGCGCCCAGCAGGGTCTCCATGACGTCACCGGTTTTGGTCTTCCACCGCATATTGCCCGAGTAGGTCATGAAGATGACCGGGCGGACAACGCCGTCTTCGAGTGCGCGCGAATAGCCGTAGGAGTAGTCGGCCTGCGAAGTGCGAATGCCCTCGTCATCGGGTTCGTAGGTCACAAAGGGAATGGCTGCGGTGTCAGACCTGAAAGGCGTGCCTGTCAGCGACAGGCGGCGCCGGGCGGGGCTGAATGCTTCGCGGATCGCGTCTCCCCAGGAAAGTGCATCGCCGGCGTGGTGCACCTCGTCAAGTATGACGAGGGTGCGCGCACGGGCCGTCCTGTTGTGGTGCAGGACGGGTTTTGCTGCCACCTGTGCATAGGTCACTGCTACACCGTGGAAACCGGGAGCGGTCGAACCGTCGCTGTTCTTAAACCGCGGGTCGAGTTTGATGCCGACGCGGCCGGCAGCGTCTGCCCACTGCACTTTGAGGTGCTCGGTGGGCGCCACGACGGTCACGCGATCGACTTTGCGCTGTGCCAGCAGTTCGGCTGCCAGTCGCAGAGCGAAAGTGGTTTTACCCGCCCCGGGGGTAGCAACTGCGAGGAAATCTCGCGGTTCGGTGTTGAAGTACTGTTCGAGGGCTTCAGCCTGCCAGGCACGAAGCTTGCCGGCTGTACCCCACGCAGCGCGTTCGGGATAAGCCGGAGGCAGCTGCTCTGCTGCTGATGTGCCCGGAACTCTTCCGGGAGCGTTCACTGGTCGTCGGGCTCCTGGGGGCCTTCTGGAATGGATTCGTAGATTTCTCGGCAGGCTGGGCAGACGGGGAATTTCTGTGGGTCGCGGGAGGGAACCCAGACTTTGCCGCACAGGGCGACGATGGGCGTTCCGTTGACCATCGCCTCCATGATCTTGGCTTTGGGGGCGTAGTGCGAAAAGCGTTCGTGGTCGCCGGGTTCGGTCAGCTGCTCCTGTTGCTGACGTTCAATGGTGGCGCTGCCACCGGGAGCCGAGAACGTTTCAGACATGCCAGCATTCTAGCCACCTAAACTGAGCGGTATGGATAGACCCCAACGTGATTCCGTCGGCATTGACGACTATCGGCGCCTGACCGGCTATATGACTGCCGGGCTTGCTGTTCTGACATGTGCAAAGGGGTCGCACACCGCGGCAATCACCGTTGATTCTTATATGAGTGTGTCTTGGGATCCTCCGACGATGGCGGTTTCTGTCTATTCCGGTTCGCGCATGATGGAGGCTCTGGGCACTGCGAGGCGGTACACTCTGAGTGTTCTGTCTGCAGACCAGCAGGACACTGCCGAATGGCTTGGAACGCCCGGACAGCCTATCTACGGACTGCTGTCGCAGATCCCGACGGAGCAGACTGCGTTGGGCGAGGTGGCCATTGCCGGCTGTCTTGCCTATTTCACTGTCGTCATTGCGCAGCAAACGGAAATTGCGACGCACACCCTTGTTTCGGGGCCGGTTGTCGATCAAGGTGAGCGGAACGTTGAGGGGACTCCTCTACAGCGTTTTCATCGCTCATATGGGACATTCACCGATAGGCACTGAGCAAAGGCGCTGAGCGCAGAAACGAAGATTCCCCGGGCGGTGTGAAGCTGCACGGGGAAACACAAAACAGGAAGCACATAGCAAAGCTGCCCAAGACGTCTATAGGCGAAGGGCCTATGGAATAAGCAGCGGTGTGGGATTTGAGGTGGTGAATGGGTGAAGGCCCTGGCAGGGGTTCTGGGAGCAGTGTTGCTCGACCAGGTCCTGTCAGGGCCTCCATGTGGTGTGGTTGCGGCGGTGTCTTACTCTCCCACACG
>NZ_LR723006.1:0-2664 GCF_902500275.1 Brevibacterium sp. Marseille-P9724
CGACCGACAGAACGCTGCGCGGATCGGAGCTGGCGAGGATGACCCCGGCGGAGGCGATGGCGACGTCGGTGCCGGCGCCGATCGCGATGCCGACATCTGCCTGTGCCAGCGCCGGAGCGTCGTTGACGCCGTCGCCGACCATGGCGACCTTCTTGCCCTCCTCCTGCAGGCGGGCGACCCGAGCCGACTTGTCTTCGGGACGCACCCCGGCGAAGACTCGGTCGATGCCGAGCTCGCGGCCGACCTCGACGGCGACCGCTTCGGCGTCGCCGGTGATCATGACGACCTCGATGCCCAGCCTGTGCAGCGCGTCGACGGCATCGCGGGACTCCGGTCGAACCTCGTCGGCGAGCTTGAGCCCGCCGACCACCTGCCCGTCCCGGAGGACGTGGAGGATGATGGCGCCTTCGTCCCGCCAGTCCTCAGCGGTCTCGACCTCATCCTGGCCGGTCTCCTCGAGCAGCCGCGGTCCGCCCACGCGGACCTCGCGGCCGGCGACATCGGCGGTGACGCCGACAGCGGGCGATGAGCTGAAGCCGGTGCCGGCCTCAAAGGACAGTCCGCGCTCCTCGGCGGCTGCGACGATGGCCCGGGCAAGGGGATGCTCGCTGTCGGCTTCGGCGGAGGCTGCAAGGGAGAGCACTTCGTCGGCGTCGAGATCGCCGACAGGCTCGACGCGGGTGACGACCGGTTCGCCCTTGGTAAGCGTGCCGGTCTTGTCGAAGAGAACCGCATCGACCTGGCGCATGGACTCCATGGCCAGGCGGTCCTTGACGAGCACTCCGCCCCGAGCCGCGCGCTCGGTGGCGATCGAGACGACCAGCGGGATGGCCAGGCCCAGAGCGTGCGGGCAGGCGATGACGAGCACTGTGATGGTGCGGGTGACGGCGTCGTCCGGACCGCCGGCGATTGCCCAGACCACTGCCGTGATGAGAGCGGCCCCGAGGGCGAACCAGAACAGGAGGGCCGCGGCGCGGTCGGCGATCCGCTGGGCTCGCGACGAGGACCCCTGGGCTTCGGCGACGAGCCGGTTGATGCCGGCCAGGGCCGTATCGTCGCCGGTGGCGGTGATCTCCACGCGCAGGCCCGAGTCCGAGGCGACGGTGCCGGCGGTGACCGCATCGCCCTCGCCGCGGGAGACGGGACGCGATTCGCCCGTGATCATCGATTCGTCCATGTCGGCGCGGCCGTCGACGACGGTGCCGTCGGCGGGAACGCTGCCGCCCGGTCGGACGATGACGACGTCGCCGACCCTGAGCTCAGCCGGGTCGACGGTCACGACATCGTCGCCCTCGACGCGCTCGGCTTCATCGGGCAGGAGAGCGGCCAGGGAGTCCAGGGCGGACGTCGTCTGCGCCAGCGAGCGCATCTCGATCCAGTGTCCGAGCAGCATGATGACGATGAGCATCGCCAGCTCCCACCAGAACTCCAGCTCTCGGTCGACGAGGCCGAGGGTGGAGGCCCACGAGGCGAGGAACGCCACCGTGATGCCGAGGGCGATGAGCATCATCATCCCCGGGCTGCGGCTCTTTAGCTCGTCCCAGGCGCCGGTGAGGAACGGGATGCCGCCCCAGAAGTACATGACGGTGCCGAGCACCGCGGCGGCCCAGACGGCCCAGTCGGGCACCGAGTAGCCGATGAGCGCGGCGAACATCGGCGACAGGGCGACCACCGGGATCGCGATGACCAGGTTGATCCAGAACAGCCGGCGGAACTGGGCGACGTGATCGCCGTGCCCGCCGTGTCCGGTGTGGTCGCTGTGCCCGGTGTGGTGGCTGTGCTCGGCCTCGTGTGCGGAGCCGCCGTGGTGGTGTGCGCTGTGATCCGTCATCGCTCTCTGCTTCCCCTCAATCTGTCTGCTCTGCCCTCAGCGGTCTCAGGACTACGGCTTGATTTCGCTTTCGACAACCCACTTGTGGTTCTTCATCTTCGTGCCGTCGGCTTCGTAGTCGACCATGTAGACGGTTTCGTCAGTGGAGGATGCGATCGTAGCCTTCGCGCCCTTCATGCCCTCCATGTGCTCGGCTTCGAGGGTGACGTCGGCTCCGTCCTCGAGGCGCTCGTCGCCGGCGTCCTCGATCTCCTGCTGGACGACCCACTTGTGGCTCTTGACCGGATCGCCGCCGGTCGTCGGGGTGTAGTCCACCGCGTAGGTGTAGGTGTCGAATGCGCCGACGACGGTGGCCTTCGCGCCGTCCATGCCCTCCATGTGGTCAGCGGTGAGCGTCACGTCGGTCCCGACCGGGTACTTCGGAGACTCGGCCTTGTCGATGCCCTTCGGTGCGGGACCGCCGTCGGCCGGGTGGTCCGAGTGGTCGCCTGCGCTGTGGCTGCCCGCGGCGGTGCTCGTCGGGCTGCTGTCCTCTGCGGAATCGTCTGCTCCGGCGCCGCAGCCGGACAGGGCGAGGGCTCCTCCGAGGATTCCCGCGGTGACTGCTGTTGTGAGGCGCTGCTTCATGGATCTCCTTTCCTTCGGTCTGCGTCTTCGACGCTATACCCCTAGGGGGTATCCGTCAAGGGGTGGGGCGGATCTTCCCGGGCGGGCTGCGGACGCCGCGGCCGGCCGCCTCGGCGGCATCGCGATCGGCGCCGGCACCGACGTCGCCATCGCCTCCGCCGGGGTCATCCTCGCCAGCTCCGATCCGCGCAGCGTTCTGTCGGTCA
>NZ_LR722996.1:0-126510 GCF_902500275.1 Brevibacterium sp. Marseille-P9724
CGCGACAGCCGGCCGAGCCCGCAGCAGGCTCGGCCGCTCAGCGCAGCCGCTGGGGCTTCTGGCAGGCGGGACACCAGTGGGATGAGCGTCCTGCGACGGCGCTGCGCCGAACGGTCGCCCCGCAGCGTCCGCAGGGCCTGCCTGCGCGGCCATCGAGGCTGGAGGAACGAGCTTCGACGAGCTGTACGTCAACTCAATGGCGAATCGGGATACTTCGACCGCAGCCTTGGCGTATACGGGAAGGCGGGCAGCCCCTGTACTCGCTGTGGGGAAAGTGTGCGGAGCAGCACGATCGCCGGACGCACATCCCATTGGTGCCCCGGGTGCCAGAATGCCCAGCGGCGGTAATGACACCACCGGCCTGCCCTGAGCGGCCCGGTGGCTCACGTGAATTCGGCGATGAGCGCTTCCACCCGCTGGCGGATGTCGTCGCGAACTGCTCGAACGAACTCCAACGACTGGCCGGCGGGATCATCGACCTGCCAGTCCTCATACCGTTTTCCCGGGAAGATGGGGCAGGTGTCGCCGCATCCCATCGTGATGACAACATCAGACTCTGCCACGTCGTTCTCGCTGAGTCTTTTCGGCTGCTGGCCGGCGATATCGATCCCGACCTCACGCATAGCTTCGACTGCAGCGGGATTGATTTCAGCGGCAGGCGCCGAGCCTGCCGAACGAACCTCGAAGTTCGGGCTCAGTGCACGCAGCCACCCCGCGGCCATCTGAGACCTGCCCGCGTTGTGCACACACACGAACAGCACTGAGTGCTTCTTCACTTCCGATCCTTTCCATTCGGGGCGCAGATTTCGTCCAACGCCAGAGCCGCGCTGTGACCCAACGGCGTGACGCGGTACCACACCCACGTCCCGCGACGGGAAGGTCGTGGCCGATCTCGTCGACCCGCACGGACACCACATGTCGGACGCCTTGCCGAAGTTGCGAGGCCTCGCAGAGTTCGCCGAGCGATTCCCCGGCGACTTCCGACGTATTGAATCGGTCGCTGAGACGGGTGGAACACTTCGGGTCCTGGACATCACGAAAGCATCCGTGCGCCAGGCCATTCGTGATGCGCATAGCGCAAAGGCGCTGTACGAGTCGGGTCTCGCGAACGACTACTGATCTATTCGAAGCGCGACGGTCGACGTGCGAGTTCGATGTCAGTGGCTCGTTCTAGTGTTCGAAGTGACAACACGGAGGTGGGGTGATGGCCCGGAAGATGTTTCTGGCTGGTCGCGCGCAGATCACCACGCTAGCCAAAACTCATGCCCTGTCGCCTCTCCTCGAAGCGGTCGTCAGCGGAGACACGTCCGTGGAGAGTATGAACGGAGAGACATGACAGATGGACAGTCCGCCGAGGTCGGCCCCGATGATCATCTGCTCGCCCAGGTGCGGGAGGCCTACGGCCGTGTTGTGTACAGCCACAAGACGCACGAGAAACAGGCGGACCTCTGTTTTAAGAGGCACCGCGTGCAGCAGGGTGTCCTCGTTGCGCTCACCGCGGCCAGCTCGGGGACTTTCCTCGCCGCAGTACTGGGGGCGACTGTCAACCCTGAGCTGGCGGGCCTCGCGACGTCGTTCGCCGCGCTTTTGGTTTCCGCCCTCAGCCTCAGCACCAAGACGTTCAGGTTCCACGAGGAGGCCGAGGCACACCGTGACGCGGCTTCGAAGCTCTGGGATGTCCGTGAGTCCTACCTGTCGCTGATCACAGACCTCATGTCGGGCGCGGTCTCCACAACTGATGCTCGCGCGCGCCGAGACGAACTTCAAGAGGCGGCCCGTGTCGTGTACGCCACAGCACCACGAACGTGGAAGAAGGCATTCGACAAGGCAACCGGCGGACTGAAAAAGAGGGAAGAGCTCACGTTCACGTCCGACGAGATCGACCCGTTCCTTCCCGAGAAGCTCCGAATGAATGAGGAGGACTCGCGAGGATGAAGGTCTCTGAGATCTTCGGTCAGTTGCTCGAGAACCTGAAGGTCGGCGACGCCAGCACGACGATCGCCATGCGCCGCGATGCGATCATCAAGGCTCTGAACGAGGACTTCCGGTCGATCGAGGGCTCCACGGCGCACCGCCTGATGGTCGGCTCCTACGGCCGGCACACTGCGATCCGCAGCGTCTCGGACCTTGACCTGATTTTCATTCTCCCTAGTGGTCTGCGCTCGAGCTATGACGACGAGAACGGACCACGGCGAGTTCTGAACCGGGTCCGTGACGTTCTGACGAAGCGGTATCCGAACACCGACGTACGCGTCGACCAGTGCGTCGCGCGCGTGCAATTCACGACCAACAAGTTCAAGTTCGAAGTGCAGCCGGCGTTCGAGAACGCCGATGGCAGCTTCGACTACCCGGACACGAAATCTGAAGGTTGGAAGCTCACGAAGCCGCACGACGAGATCGCTGCGACGAAGGAGTGCAACGACCGCACGTCGAACAACATGCGGCACCTGGCTCGGATGGCGCGGGCATGGAAGGATGCGAACGGTGTAGCCATGGGTGGCCTGCTCATAGACACCCTCGTCCACCGGTTCTTTTCGACAACGAGCGAGTACGACGACAAGGGGCCGCTCTGGTTCGACTTCATGGTCCGCGACTTCTTTGAGTTTCTCGCGAACGAGCCGAACCAAGAGCGCTACCTTGCCCTCGGCAGCAAGCAATGGGTGGCTGTGAAGGCGCGGTTCCAACCGAAAGCCAAGAAGGCCTACAGCCGGTGCCTCGAAGCGATCGAACTGGAGGGGAAGGCCGCCGCGAACAGGAAGTGGCGTGAAGTGTTCGGTACGGCGGTGCCGCTGGCCGACACGAAGACTGATCGCACGTTCGACGACACGGAGGAGTTCGTCGAGCACCTCTATCCGGTCGACATCGCGTATTCGGTAGCCATCGACTGCAAGGTCACGCAGAACGGATTCCGCACAATGTTGCTGCGGACGATGCTTCGAGACAAGACTCCACTCCTTGCTCGAAAGGGGCTCGACTTCATCATCGTCGAGTGCACGGTGCCCGAGCCGTACGAGGTCAAGTGGAAGGTACTGAACCAGGGCTACGAGGCCGAGCGGCGCAACAAAATCCGTGGTCAGATCGTTCCGTCGAGCCGTCCGGGCACCAGACATGAGCAGACGAACTTTCGCGGCGACCACGTCGTCGAGTGCTACATCCTCAAGGACGGCATCGTTGTCGCGCGTGATGCCATCGACGTACCGATCTCAACCAATAACGATTCGTAGAAGGGAGCGTTGGGTGTGAGACCCGCGTCATTCGCCGAGGTCATGGGGCGAGGCGCTGGTTCGTACGGGCACGACTACGACGCAACGTACATGTTCCATTTCGAGTACCACCTGGAATCCCTTGGTCCTCGGGGTTGATGAACGAAAGGATGCCTCATCCCGCAGCAGAGCTTCGTGGCTGAACGGGCCTCCCAAGGCGCGAGCATTCAGTTGGTGGTCGCGAGGAGCTCCGCGGGGGAGACATCGAGCCCGTGAGCGAGCTTGAAGATGATGTCGAGCGTTGGGTTGCGACGGCTACGCTCCAGGCCGCTTTGTAGGTGCGGTCGAGACTGACGTGGTGGGCGAAGGCCTCCTGTGAGGCCCAGCCTTGCTCCTGGCAGAGTTCGCTGAGATGCTCGCCGAATGCGATGCGGTGCGCGGACTCCCTCTTATCTCAACGGTTTCGCTACGATGACCATGAGTCCACGGACTGTGAGTCACATTAGTCGGTCCGGGGTGATCGCGGTTGTGTCAGGCTCCGGGCAATGCGAAGGAGCGAGTAGGGCATGGGGTCGAGCGACGAGTGGGGCAACATCTCCGCGGTTGCAGATCGCGAGTCATGTAGCCCGCAGGCCATTTGCCGACGGATCAAGGTTGGGGTTCTGACGGCGCGCATAGAAGCGTCCACGGCTCGCGATGGGCGGCACACGGTTAAGGCTTGGGTCTGGGTCTCTGAGCTCGACAAGGTGTTCGGTCACGCGGCTCGGGAGGAGCATGTTCGAAGGATCCGAGCCACCGCTCAGCCGCTGACACGCGGCCAGGAGAGCGCTCTGCGTAAGGGCTTCACGATCATCTTGCAGAGAAGCAGGCGAAGCGGACGAGACGTAGGGTCGGCGGGGAGGCCGTGGGGGTGCCTACAGGGGTATCTTCGTGAAGTCTCGCCAGGCGGGCTGAGCAGCCCGCACTGCTAGAATCGAAGGCGTATGCCCCGGGGGTCCGGGCCTCCTGGCCCGGACCCCCGGGGCATCAGTCTTGTAGGGGGGGACGCATATGCCGACCGAGCCGCTGCATCTGGTCGATTCCCACGAGTGGTCTGGGCTGTGGTGGTTGCCCGACGCGCCGGATGAGCGTGTCCCGGGCGTGCTGCGATACGACCGCGACGGCGGTGCGGAACTAACGTTGATCGGCACCTTCGAGGACCGGGTCATGACGTCGCCCCGACCAGGCGTGATGCATGTGCATGAAGGCACACGGTCGTGGGACGTCATACTCGGCGTCGCTGAGAAGAGGGAGATCACCCTCCTTGGGTGCATCCCGACGAGCACGAACCGATCCTTCGGCGCGCGGGTGAAGAGCCCCGACAAGCAGGTGGTTTCGGCTCAATCCGCGCTGATCGGCGTCCACGCGGCGAACACGGAAGCTGCACTGTTCGAAGGACTTCAGATCTCCGTCGAGGACGTCGGTCGTTGGGCGGCAGACGGGGTCTTCTCGTCGTCGATCGGCGGCCCAGGCGGGACGCCGTTCGATGGCAGCGGCTCTATCAGTGCGAAGCCGCTGGAATCGACGTCGGTCCTGGTCGACGGCACCGAGTACTCACTCGAGCATCTTCGCAATCCTCCGTACGTCGACGAGCTTCGCGGGAGAACGACCGCGCGGATCCGCGACACGGTCTTCCTGCAGATCGCTCCGCCGGACGCGTGCTCCTTCGAGGAAGCGCTTGCGTCCGCGAAGTCTCTGCAGGACCTGATCTCGCTCGCGACCCATCGTGCTGCCGGGGTGATCTGGCTGCGGCTGAAACTGAAGGCAGACGGGCCGGGGGCCGAACGGCATCCGATGGAGCGTTATGTCGAGGTGCTCTACTCGCCCGCCGCCGTGGGGGAGCGGGATGCAAAGGCCATCGAGCACCGCAGAGTGTTCTTCACCTGCAGTGACATCCCCTTCCAGGAGATCGTCCCGCGATGGTGTGCGGTGCATAATCGCCTCCGGGCCTCGACGGACCTGATCTTGGCGCTCCTGTACGCGCCAGCGCAGTACGTCGAGAGCCGTCTTCTCATGGCGGTCGGCGCTGCCGAAGCCCTCCATCGGGCGCTCGGAATCGAAGAGCTCCCGATGCCGAACGCTGAGTTCAAAAAGATGCGCGAGGCGATGCTTGAGGTCGCTCCGGAGGATCAGCGGGAGCGGCTCAAGTCCGCGATCCGCAACGACATGACTCTCCGCGACCGGCTCGAGGCTCTTGTCAATCGGCCTGACCAGGAGGCGGTGTCGGTGCTCGTTCCTGATGTTGAACGATGGGCCAGCAGGACGGTAAAGGCCCGCAACGACCTGGCTCACGAGGGACGCACCCCCAGGCACGAGTTCGACGAGCTCGTCGCCGTCGTCGAGGTGACGACGGGCGTGGTGATCCTGAATCTCCTGCACGAGATCGGGCTGCCCGCAGACCGTCAGCGAGCGATCGTGAGCGAGCATCCACAACTCCGGATGATCGCGCGTTGGGCGAGGGCGGAGCTCGTGACGCCCGAAGCGTGAGCTCGTCGAATGTGAGGAGCAGTACGCTCGACCACGTCACTGACGGCCTAGCCAGCCCGCGTAGGGGAGTCGAGTCCCTATCGAATCACCACTGGAATGACGACTCGACTGGCCATTGGTGAGGGTCATAAACGAGTCGAATCGGGATATTTCGACCGCAGCCTCGGCGTCTACGGAAAAGCCGGCACCGCGTGTACCCGCTGCGGTGAAACTGTGCGCAGCAGCACGATCGCCGGGCGCACATCCCACTGGTGTCCCGCCTGCCAGAAACCGCAGCGGCGGTACTGAACCGCAACCATACGAAAACCGATAGCAAAAGGGCCTGTGGGGACAGCGGACGCTGCTCCCACAGGCCCTTTTGCTCAAGCAGTTCGGGCTGAACCTCGGATCAGACTGAGATCTGCTCGGAAAGCTTGCGCAGCTTGTGGCGTGCGAGTGCCAGGTTCGCGTGACGGCGGTCCAGGACGAGGTAGATGAACAGGCCTTCTGTTGCCGAAGTGTTGAGAACGCTCAGCAGGTGGTACTGCGATTCGAGCGTAATCATGATGTCTTCGATGTGCTCGTTGATGCCCAGGTCGGCGATGGTGGCAAGCTTTGCGCGAATAACATTCGAGTTGCCGGCAGCGGCGACGTTGAGGTCAAAGTTCGGGCTGCCGCCGGTTCCAAGCTCCATGCCCGAGGCGATGTCGACGATTGCGGCACCCGTAGCGCCTTCGATTTCGAGGAGGCTGCGAAGCGACGCCTGAATATTTGCTGACATAGTGTTCTCTTTCGTTTCTGACCGAGGATCGGTCTCCTCGGAAGAAGAATCGTCGAAGTGCTCAGTTCCTTCAGAGCTCTGCAGGAACTGAGGTCCTTCGTTATTGGCACTAGTAGTATAACCGCGCACTTCAGTGAACAACGGCGTGGGTTCGGCCGAAAGGTCCTCTGCGGGGCTTTCGGTGGTGTAGGTCTCAGCTGGGAGATCCTGTTCGCCTGCGTTGTCAAAGGTTATCGCAAAATGGTCGCGGGGTGGGTCGTCGGCGCTTTCTGCTTCAACTGGCGGGGGATCATCAGGAGTGTCTGGGTAGTCAACTTCGAAAGATTCAGGGGCGTCGTAGTCGTCCAGGTCGGTGTGAAAGGCGCGCCCGGGGCCCGGCGGTTCTTCCTGCCACGGCCGCACTGGATAGTTTGAACCGGCAGCGACCTGAGGCTGTAGGGCGCCGTAGTGGTGGCCGGTCTGCGGAGAGGCTGGCGTGGGGGTATCTGAGTTCGGCGGGGTCTGCATCACGTGTGAAATATCGGGCACATAGGGTTCGTCAGTCTGCACTTCATCTCGCTGCTGTGGTGAGCGGCGAAGAAAGTTGAAACTCATTCAATCTCACCTTGAACACCAGCGTCGGTGGTCTCCTCGGCGGTTTCTTCGGTGTTCGATGACGAGCGTCGCTTGCTTGTTGTGCGGAACGGGGTGTAGCCCAGGGCGATCATCATGATTGTGTCTTCTGTGAAGCTGTCGGTCTCGTGCGGGCCGATGAGCCTGTTTTCGCGCATAACAGCGACTCTGTCGCTCAGGGCGAGCAGTTCGCTGATATCGGATGACAGCAGGACGCAGGCGCTGCCGCGGCTGGTGACCTCTTCCAGGAGCTTGTACACGGCCTGGCGCGAAAGTTCGTCAACTCCGCGGGTGGGCTGGTTGAGCACGAAGATGTTCGCATCGCTGTGCAGGGACTTGGCGACAGCGAGCTTCTGCTGGTCGCCTCCGGACAGTTCGCCGACCTTGCGGTGAATGCTCGGAGTTTTGACCCGCAGCTCCTGGAGGGTGCTGACGAGTTCCCTGAAGCTCTGGACCTGGTCGGTGAACGACTGATCGTCTTCGTCGATTTTGGAGTACTCGGACGCGAGGTTATTGCCTTCGCCGTAGTCAACCTGACCGTCAGTTTCTCCCAGGGTGAAGATTCCCGCCCGCAGTGCATCTTCCGGGCTGGAGAAGCTCTTCTCTTCGCCGTTGACGACAATCGTGCCGGAGGTGTGGGCAGCCTTGCCGCTGATGATGTCGGCCAGCTGTTCCACACCGGATCGGCGCAGTCCCGTGATGCCGAAGATCTCACCCTTGTGGAGGGAGAACGTGGTCGGTGAGAGCTTGTCGTCGAGGGCGACATCCTCGAACCGCAGGATCTCATCGCCGATCTCGCCGCGCTTCTTGGTGGGAACGGGAGCTTCGGTATCGAAGATTTCGACTGTGATCGTGTCGCGGTCAGCTTCGCGGGGAACCAGGATTGAGCGAAGCCTGCCGTCTCTGATCACTGCAATGCGGTTCGACAGTGACTGCAGTTCGTCCAGGCGGTGGGAAACATAGATGATGGCGCGGCCCTGCTTGGACAGGCGGATGATGAGGTCGTGCACCAGCGAGATTTCGTGGTCGTTGAAGGAAGCAGAAACCTCATCCAGCAGGATCAGGGCCGTTTCCTCGTTGGCCAGCCGCAGGATCTCCACCATTGTGCGCTCGGCCTGAACAAGGTCGCGCATCTGCTCGTCAGCAGAGATGGCAACCCCGTTGTCTTCCAGGAGGCGGGTTGCTTCAGCGCGCTTTTCCTCATCCGTGAGCTTCGACAGGTACGAGGTGCGGAACATCGCGTGGTAGACGGTCTGGTCCTCATCCACCGAGATGCGCTGAGGGATGTAGCCGACGCCGATGGCTCGGGCCTCGGCTTCGGTTTCCGGGGCGAACTTCTCATCTGCGAGGGTGATCGTGCCCTCGTCGGGGATGATGCCGCCGGAAAGAACCTTCAGAAGTGTAGATTTGCCGGCGCCGTTGGCACCGACAATGCCGAGAATCTCGCCCCGCTGCAGCGTGAATGAAAAATCATCGAGAGCGGTTTGAGACCCGTGTTTGACAGTCAGCCCCTCAACCGTCAAAACAACATCGCTGGTCATTAAGCCTCCACTTCATTGCAGATTCAGTGTTCGTGCCCGTGCCTGGTGCCGTGCCAGATCCCCCGAATGTGCGGAGTTTCGGTACGGCGTACGCGAAAGGCAGTCTACACGTGTTCGCAAGACCGCCGACGCTTTTAAGCGGAGAGCCTACATATTTCTTAATGAGGCTTGTTTCTTCCGGACCTTGCCAGCGGTGCTTCCTCAGCTTTTGCTCCGTCACCGCGGGCGGCTTACTCTGAGGGCGGTTCATGGGAGCCGGGACACGCCCGGCTGAGAGGGCGAAGCGGCCGACCATCAGCACTCGAAGCGGATCATGCCGACGTGAGGAGAATGGTGAAGACAGCGGTCATCGGGGCGGGAATTCTCGGACTCGCCACAGCTGTGCGGCTGAAGCGCCGCGGTCATGACATCACTGTCTTCGACCCCGAACCGGCGTTGGGAGCATCTTATGCGGCCGCCGGCATGCTCGCCCCAGTCGCCGAAGTCCAGTTCGGCCAGGACGGTCTGCTGCCGACTATGCAGAAGGCCCTCGAGGAATACCCGGAGTTTCTGAAAATGCTCGGTGTTGCCCCGGAGGCTGTCGGCTTTGAAACTGCGGGAACACTCCTGGTGGCAGCAGACTCCGGAGATCGCGAACACCTTGAGCGGATGGAGCGGGCCTACGCCGCACGCGGTCTGACATTCAATCACCTGCCCGGAAGCGGGCTCGCCCGCCTTGAGTCCGGTCTGGCGCCCGGCCTGGCAGCCGGAGCCGAAATCCCCGGTGACCTCCGCATCGACCCTCGCCGGCTCATGGAGGTCATGCTCGGCGCACTGGAGTCGAGTCCCGTGGTCCGCCAGCGCGTCACCCGCATTGCCGGGGCGACAGTGGAAACCGCCGACGGCAGACAGCACCCATTCGACACGACTGTCGTGGCAGCGGGCATGGGCATCGCCGGGATCGCGGGCCTGCCCGAAGATGCCAAGCCGACCCTGCGCCCCGTATACGGAGACGTCATCCGCGTGCGCACCCCCGACAGCCGCCTGCGCTTCGGTCCGCTTGTGCAGCGGACAGTCCGCGCCGTGGTCGCAGGCCGAAGCGTCTACATTGTGCCGCGGGCAAACGGCGAAATCGTCATCGGCGCATCCGTGCGCGAAGACCGCCCTGAAACCGACCTGGGCAGTGTTGCAGACCTCCTGGCTGACGCCGTCACCGTCGTTCCCGGTCTGCGCGACTGCGACCTCGTTGACGTGACAACCCGCGCCCGCCCGACAGCCGAAGACGACATGCCGGTGGTCACACGGACCGAGGTGCCCTGCCACTCGTCAGCAGGACCGGAAGCGAACCCCGCTGGCACCTCGGCGGTTGTCGTCGCAGGAGGACTGTCCCGCCACGGAATCCTTTTGACCCCTTATATTTCCCGCTTGGCGGCCCAGGCCGCCGAGACCCACCCGGAAGGAAAAATCCCATGAGCATCACGGTCAACGGCACAGTGCAGGAACTCGAAGGCAGGCTCACGGTGCTTGACGTCGTGGCCCGCACGACCAACACGCAGCTCAAAGCCGACGGAACACCCGCCGACGGCAGCCGACCGGGCATCGCGGCAGCACTCAACGGCGCTGTCGTGCCGCGCGCACGCTGGGTGCGAACGGAAGTAGAAGACGGTGCCGTCATCGACATCGTCACAGCAGTGCAGGGAGGCTGACGTGCAGCCGCTGACAATCGGACCGACCACTCTGACATCCCGGCTGATCATGGGAACCGGCGGGGCAGTCGACCACGCGAACCTGCGTGCCGCCCTGCAGGAGTCCGGGACCGAACTGACTACCGTCGCCATGCGCCGCTACAGCCCCACAGAAGCCGGTTCGCTGTTTGCCATGCTGTCCGACCTGGACATCAAGGTGCTGCCGAACACCGCCGGATGCTACACCGCGGCGGACGCAGTGCTCACCGCCGAACTCGCCCGGGAAGCCTGCGAAACCCCGCTGGTGAAAGTTGAAGTCATCGCAGACGAAAAAACCCTCCTGCCGGATGTCATTGCAACGCTGGAAGCCACCGAAATGCTCGCCGAGCGCGGCTTCGTACCCTACGTCTACACCTCGGACGACCCGGCTGTAGCCAAGCGGCTCGAATCCGCCGGGGCTGCGGCCGTCATGCCGCTGGGTGCCCCGATCGGGTCCGGTCTGGGCATTCTCAATCCGCACAACATCGAACTCATCTGCTCGCGCGCCTCTGTTCCCGTTGTGCTGGACGCCGGGATCGGCACCGCGTCCGAGGCGTCGCTGGCAATGGAGTTGGGCTGCTCGGCTGTTCTTCTGGCAAGTGCGGTCACGCGTGCAGAAGACCCCGTCGCCATGGCAAGGGCTATGCGCTTGGCCGTCGAAGCCGGCGGCTGGGCCCGAAGCGCCGGCAGGATCCCCACGCGCCGACACGGTGCTGTTGCATCGAGCAGCTTCGACGGGCTTGTCACCGGCCATGATCCGGCCGAAGGATTCCGCGGAATGGGGGTCACGCAGTGAGCGATAACACGCCGCTTGGACTGACACCGGAGGATGCTGAGCGTTTCCGCAGGCAGATGGGCCTGGCCGGCTTCGGTGAACAAGGCCAGGCCCGGCTGCTGAAGTCTCGGGTCGCGGTTGTCGGTGCGGGAGGACTCGGAGCGCCTGTGATGCAGTATTTGGCCGCCGCGGGGGTTGGCCACCTCGAAATCATTGATGACGATGTTGTCGAACGCAGCAATCTGCACCGCCAGGTCATCCACTCCGAATCCGACATCGGCAGGCTGAAAGCCGAATCTGCAGCCGATGTGTGCCGCGGTTTGTTCCCCGGAATCGAACTGACCCTGCACACCGACCGGCTGACAGCCAAGAACGCCCTGCACGTGCTGCGGGATGCTGACCTTGTCATAGACGGCACCGACAGCTTCGATTCCCGCTACCTCATCTCCGATGCGTGCGAAATGCTGCGCAAACCCGTCATCCAGGGATCGGTGCTGCGCTTTTCGGGCCAGGTGGGCGTCTTCTGGGCGGGCAAGACCGGCACCTACCGCGACCTCTACCCAGAAGCCCCTGACGCCGGATCCACACCCACGTGTGCGGAAGCCGGAGTCATCGGGGTGCTGCCGGGAATCATCGGGACGCTGATGACGATGGAGGCCATCAAGCTTCTGGCCGGCGTGGGCGAACCAGCACTCGGCTCCGTTCTCATCTATGACGGGCTGGCCAGCACAATGCGAACCCTCACCGTTGCCGCTGACCCGGAGCGGGCACCGGTCGACCACCTCGACTCCGCCGCCGTCATCACCCCGGCCGCCCTCGAAGCGCGCCTGCGGGCAGGCCAGCCCACCCTGCTGATCGACGTGCGCGAAGCCCGCGAATACGCCGCAGGGACCATTCCCGGAGCGCACAGTGTTCCGCTCAGCGCTCTCCTGGAAGGGGCACAGCTTCCGAAGTCCGATGCGCCGCTGACGGTGCTGTTCTGTCAGGCCGGTGTGCGCTCGCTGCAGGCACTCGACATTCTCAAAGCCAGGGGAATGCACGAAGGCGCGGCCAGTCTTGTCGGCGGCATAAACGCGGTTTGAGGCGGTTTGGCGGCTATGCTGATCTGAATGTTCCTCAAAACCCTGTCGATGCGCGGCTTCAAGTCGTTCGCGTCTGCCACCCGGCTCGAACTCGAACCGGGCATCACGTGTGTGGTCGGACCAAACGGTTCGGGCAAGTCGAACGTCGTCGACGCGCTCGCGTGGGTCATGGGAGAACAGGGTGCGAAGAACCTCCGAGGCGGAAAAATGGAGGACGTCATCTTCGCCGGCACTTCGAAGCGGCAGGCGCTGGGCCGAGCCGAAGTCAGTCTGACGATTGACAACGCCGACGGGGCCATCCCGATCGACTACACGGAAGTCACCATCAGCCGCACGCTGTTTCGCTCCGGCGGCAGCGAATACGCCGTCAACGGCGCACCGGCGCGCCTGCTGGATATTCAGGAGCTGCTGTCCGATTCCGGTCTGGGCAAAGAAATGCACGTGATCGTCGGCCAGGGACAGCTGGACCAGGTTCTGCACGCCGATCCGTTTGAGCGCCGCGGGATCATCGAAGAGGCCGCGGGCGTTCTCAAACACCGCAGGCGCAAAGAAAAAGCCGTCCGCAAACTCAACGGCCTGCAGACCAACCTCGACCGTCTGCAGGACCTGCGTGCAGAACTGGCCCGGCAGCTGGGTCCGCTGGGCAAACAGGCACGTGCCGCACAGCGGGCCGCGACCGTGCAGGCCGAGCTGCGCGACGCAAGTGCTCGCCTGCTGGCCGACGACATCGTCCAAACACAGGCAGCGCTGCAGAACACGGGAAACGCGCGGGAAGAATCCCAACAGCGGCAGGTCGTGCAAGCGCGCATTGAACAGCTCGAACAGGACATTGCCGAAGCACGCGCTTCGGCAGTGAAAGCAGAACAGGACAACGACCGGCTGGCCCAGCTGCTGCGCAGACTCGGCCGGACCGCCACGCGAGCCACAGCGGCAGCCGGCCGCGCCCGCGACCGCGTGGAGTTTCTGCGCACGCCCGCGCAGAAGCTCAGCGGCGACGCGCCCGAAGCCCTCCTCGAGAGGGCCGAGCACTTCCGCGGTGAACTCAGCGACGCCGAAGACCAGCAGAGCAGACGGGCCCAGAGCCTCGAAGAGCTCGCCCAAGCCAGAAACGAAATCTCCGGCAAACTCGACACGGCGGAAGCAGCACTGAAAGCCGCACGTGCGGAGATCGCCGAAAAGGTCCGCATCCGGGCCGGACTCGAATCTGATGTCGAAACCGCCCAGCGGGCACTCGAGGGCATCTCTCGCGAAAAGGACGAAGCCGCACCTGCACGCGAGAAGCTTTTGGCGGACATCGAGAGCGCACGCGCCGAAGCGCAGCGGGCAGAAGCCGCCGTGGCCGATTTAGAACAGGAACAGACCGGAGTGGATGACGCAGTGCAGGCCGCAGCTGATGCGACCGCTCGCGCCCAAGCCGCTGTTGACGAAGCCGACACCCGCAGCGCCGAACTGACCGGCGAGCTGCGCAAGACGGAGGCCCGGATTGAGGCCCTGCAGATCAGCGCATCGCATTCGGCGTCCGCAGATGACCTTCTGGCCCTTGAAATCGACGGTGTCACCGGGCGAGTGGAAGACCTCCTCGAAATCGAAGCGGGCTTTGAAACAGCCGCCGCGGCAGCGCTTGGCCCCTTCGCCCAAGCTCTCTTCGCAGACACCCACCAGGCGGGGCTGGCGCTGCTGGAGAACACGGACGGCAGCACTGACGTCGACACCGTCATCGGCGCCGACTCTCACGAGGGTTCTCCAGAGCCGATCGCGATCGGTTCCGCCCGGCGAGCCGTTGACGTGGTCAGCGCATCCAACCTCGGACTGCGCACAGCACTGCGCGCTGTGCTCAGCCGCACTGTCATCGTCGAAGAATCCGAGCAGGCGCTCGCCCTGCTGCAAGAACACCCCGACCTGACGTGCGTGACCCGGTCGGGCACTGTCATCGAGACCCACCGCGTGCGCCGTTCCGGTCGTGCGGAAGCCGCCCGCGCCGAAGCCCGCAACGCGCTGGCCGAAGCTCAGGGCGGCATCGACGAGCTCGCCCTGGCAGCCGCAGAGGCAGCCGAAGAAGTCAAGAGGCTCCGCGAAGCCCTCCGGGAGGCCCGCAGTCAGGAGCAGCGGGCTCAGGAAGCTCGGCGCGATGCAGAAGCGCGCATCATCCGGGCACAGGGCGCCGTCACGGCAGCGTCCGAACGCGTGCAGCTTCTCGAAGCCGAAGTCGAGCGCCTCGACGCACGCAGCGCACAGCTGGACAAACGACAAACCCAAGCCGAAGAACAGCGCGAAAAGGCCCAGGCGGCACTGGCAGGACTCGACACGGTTGACGCCGAACCCGGCACCGAAGACCGCGACCGCTTGGCGCAAGAACACACGCAGCTGGGCGAAGAGGTCATGGAGGCCCGAATCGCAGCCCGCTCAGCCGATGACCGCGTGCGCTTCCTGGCCGATCGCATCGACAGCCTGCGCCGCAAAGCCCGAGCCCAGCAGGCTGAGCGCGAACGCCTGCAGCGTGAAGAGCAGGCGCGGAAACTTCTGGCGGACAGAACTCAGGCCGCAGGCGAGGTGGCCGAAGAGCTCGCACAGCACCTGGCCGAAAGGGAAAAGAGCGTCGAAGCCGAACACGCCGCGCTGCAGGAGAGCCGCACCGCAGCCGGCGAACAGGCTGAAAAGCTGCGCGAAAACCTCGATGAACAGCGTGGGGAACTGGCGAAACTCGCAGAGGCCGAACACGCCGCGGCACTCAAACGCGAACGCTTCGTGCTCAGGCTCGAAGAGCTCAACCGGCGAGCAGAACAGGAAATCGGCCTGTCAGCCCAGAACCTCATAGAACAGTTCGGCCCCCACCTCGACGTCCCGGACTTCACCGCGGACGTCGACGGCGACGAACTGCCCACCCGCCCCTTTGTGCGCACCGAAGTGGAGGGCGTGCAGAAAAAAGCCGAACGCGAAATGAAGCGCATCGGCAAGGTCAACCCGCTGGCGCTCGAAGAGTTCACAGCGCTGCAGGAGCGTCACGACTATCTGGAAAAGCAGATCAACGACATCGAAGAGACCCGCGAGGATCTGCGCGGCATGGTCAGCCAGATCGACGAGCTCGTCAAAGAGGTCTTCGCGGAAGCCTTCGCCGACACTGCGCGGGAGTTCACCGATATCTTCAGTCGGCTGTTCCCCGGCGGCGAAGGCTCACTGTCGCTGACAGACCCAGACGACATGCTCACAACCGGGGTCGAGGTGTTTGCCAGGCCGGCCGGGAAGCGGGTTCGCAGGCTGTCGCTGCTGTCTGGTGGGGAACGGTCGCTCGTCGCAGTTGCCATCCTCGTGGCGATTTTCAAAGCCCGGCCCAGCCCCTTCTACGTCATGGACGAAGTCGAGGCAGCCCTCGACGACGTCAACCTCTCAAGACTGCTCGGGGTTTTCAAAGAGCTGCAGGAGAGTTCACAGCTGATCGTCATCACCCACCAGAAGCGCACCATGGAAATCGCCGACGCGCTGTACGGCGTCACAATGGGCGGGGACGGGATCTCCAAGGTCGTCTCACAGAGGCTGGTCAGCAGTGTTCGAGGTGCCGCTGGCGATCCCTGAATAGAACTCTCAGCTCGGTCCCACTAAGCTGGCCTTCTAAGAAATGCACGTATACGCCGTCAAGGAGCCTCTGCCCATGTTCTGCAACCGCCCGATCACGGGGTGCTGATGGCTGGTCTGGCCAGCTTTCTCATACTCCTCGTCGGATTGGCGATCATCCTGACGCTCGGCATCGTCATCGTGCTCGCCGTGGCTCTGCCGAGCCTGCGCCAAGAAGGGCGAATCAAACCCAGTTCGTCACAGCGCTTCCGCCTGCCGCACTCGTGGACCGGCTACGACGACTACGGCTTCTTCGGATCAGAGGAAGAAACCGCTCACCTCCCCACGCGCGAACAGGCGGCCGTCACCGCAATGGCCGACCACCACTACGTGCTCGTGCCGCAGCCCAGGCGCCATGCGGCACCGAACCTGCTGACCCTGCGTCCGCGCACTCGGCACTGGAAAGTCCCGGATACCGGCACGGGGCTGAGCACCACGCTGCAGATTCTGTTCCGCTAGATTGGGTGCCATGGACACTCTTGTCACAGTCGGCATCATTCTGGCCATTGTTCTCATTGCCGCGGGCTTCGTGCTCTTCGGCCCTGCGCGCACCAAACGGCGCACCCCGTCAGCACACGTTCCGGATCTCACTGAGGACACCGCCGAAGTCGAAGAAGAGCGGCGGTATGAAACTCCCACCGAACCAACCACGCGCCTGGCCCGCCTGCGTGCTCGACTGGCCAAGTCCAACAACGTCTTCGGCCGAGGTCTGCTGACCCTGCTGTCCCAGGACACCCTGGACGAACAGACTTGGGAGGACGTCGAAGATGCCCTCATCATGGCCGACCTCGGCGTCGACACGACCGCCGAACTGGTCGACTCGCTGCGTGAAAGGGTGCGGGTGCTGGGCACACGCGATCCCGAACACCTGCGGCCGCTGCTGCGCGAAGAGCTCATCAAAGTCGTTGACCCGACCATGGACCGCACGCTCAATGTGGCTGGCTCCGAAGCCGCTCGCGAGGCCGGAGACCCCGCCGTCATGCTGGTGGTCGGTGTCAACGGTGCCGGAAAGACGACGACCGTCGGCAAAATCGCCCGCGTTCTCGTAGCCGAAGACCGCAGGGTTGTGCTCGGAGCTGCAGACACCTTCCGTGCGGCAGCGGCAGAACAGCTCACCACGTGGGGTGACCGCGTCGGGGTGGAAACGGTTCGCGGGGAAGAGGGCGCCGATCCCGCATCGGTGGCCTACGCCGCGGTAGAACAGGGCAAGCGCGACGGCGCCGATGTTGTCGTCATCGACACCGCCGGTCGCCTGCAGAACAAACGCGACCTCATGGATGAGCTCGGCAAGGTCAAGCGCGTAGCAACCCGCCCCCTGGGCGAAGGCCACGACGTCGACGAGGTGCTGCTCGTCCTGGACGCCACCACTGGCCAAAACGGCATGCAGCAGGCCAAGGTGTTTGCCGAGTCGGTTGACATCACCGGCATTGTCCTCACCAAGCTCGACGGGACGGCAAAGGGCGGCATCGTCGTCGCCGTTCAGCGCGCCCTCGGCGTGCCCGTCAAGCTCATCGGCCTGGGCGAAGGCGCAGACGACCTAGCGCCGTTCACCGCCGAGGGCTTTGTCGACGCTCTGCTCGAATCCTGACAGGCTCCCGGCTGCCGCGCAGCTGGAGGACAGCCGGGGTCGGCGCGCCACTGCTGAGAAGCCGGGACCGGCGCATCGTCTATCCTTGTCTGTTGAGTTTCAGTCCACATACGAAGGCAGTCAGAACCCGTGTTCAACTCTCTTTCCGATCGCCTGACAGCGACTTTCCGCAATCTGCGCGGCAAAGGCCGCCTGACGGAAGCCGATGTCGATGCGACTATCCGCGAAATTCGCCGCGCGCTTCTCGATGCTGACGTTGCGCTGTCGGTAGTGCGCTCCTTCACGGGGCGCGTGCGCGAACGTGCGCTCTCGGAAGAGGTTTCGCAGGCGCTCAACCCCGGCCAGCAGGTCGTCAAGATCGTCGGCGATGAGCTCAAGGGAATTCTGGGCGGACAGACCCGCCGGCTCGAGTTCGCAAAGAAGCCGCCGACGGTCATCATGCTCGCCGGTCTGCAGGGTGCCGGTAAGACGACGCTGGCCGGAAAACTCGCCCACTGGCTGCGCGCGGAGGGCCACCGCCCCATGCTGGTGGCCTGTGACCTCCAGCGGCCCAACGCCGTCAACCAGCTTGAGGTGATGGGCAGTCGCGCAGGCGTGCCCGTCTACGCACCGCAGCCGGGCAACGGGGTGGGAGACCCCGTCGCAGTTGCCAAGGACTCAATCGAAGAAGCGCGTCAGAAGCTGCACGACGTGGTCATCGTCGACACCGCCGGACGCCTGGGCATCGACCAGGAGCTCATGCAGCAGGCCGCCGATATCCGTGCCGCCGTCAACCCGGACGAAGTCCTGTTCGTCATCGACGCCATGATCGGCCAGGACGCAGTCCAGACCGCAGAAGCCTTCCTCGAAGGAGTCGACTTCACCGGTGTCGTCCTGTCGAAGCTCGACGGCGATTCCCGAGGCGGTGCCGCCCTATCGGTTGCCGAAGTCACCGGAAAGCCCATTATGTTCGCCTCGACCGGCGAAGGCCTGAAGGACTTCGAACAGTTCCACCCGGACCGCATGGCCGACCGGATCCTCGACATGGGCGACATCATGACGCTCATCGAGCAGGCCGAGCGCACCTTCGACAAGAAAGAAGCTGAAAAGCTCGCCAAGAAGGTCGAATCCGGCGGAGGCTTCGACCTGGAGGACTTCCTCAAGCAGATCGGCGCCATCCGCAAGATGGGTTCGATGAAGAAGATGCTCGGCATGATCCCGGGCATGGCCCAGCACCGGCAGCTGATCGAACAGTTCGACGAACGCGAATTCGACCGCATCGAAGCGATCATCCGCTCGATGACCCCGGCCGAACGCGCCAACCCCAAGATCCTCAACGGGTCGCGCCGTGCGCGCATCGCTCGCGGTGCCGGTGTTGAGGTGAGCCGAGTCAATCAGCTCATGGAGCAGTTCGCCGCCATGCAGAAGATGATGAAGCAGATGGGCGGCGGCCGCGGTATGCCGTCGATGCCGGGAATGCCCGCCATGCCGGGAATGCCCGGCGCCGGGGCTGGCGCAGGCCGAAAGCAGCGCCGCAAGTCCGGTGGCAAGAAGAAGGGCAGCGGGGCGGGCAAGTCCGGAAATCCCGCAAAGCGCGCCCAGCAGGAACGCGAAGCGCAGCTGCGCCGCGAGGGCAAAGCACCCAGCCAGCAGGGTGCGGCCTTCGGGGGCATCGACCTCGGTGACGACGAAGAGTTCGACCTGTCGAAGCTGCCCAAGGGCTTCGGCGGCTTCTCGAAGTGAACCCGGTGGAAAGCCGCCGTCTTTTCTGGCACAATAATCTGCTGTACTTGTCTGCCCGCTGATCCCTCTCAGCCAGCGGACAGGCTGGAACACGAGGAAACGAAACGCCGACATCCCCACGTTGCGCGTTCGGATCTTCACCCTGATTGCAAAAGGAGACACCACAGAAGTGGCAGTCAAAATTCGTCTGAACCGCATCGGCAAGGTCCACGCACCGCACTACCGCGTTGTCGTGGCTGACTCGAAGACCCGCCAGAACGGCCGTCCGATCGAAGAAATCGGTCTGTACCAGCCCACCTACAACCCCTCGGTCATCAAGATCGACTCGGAGCGCGCACAGTACTGGCTCTCCGTCGGTGCTCAGCCCACCGACCAGGTCAAGGCTCTGCTCAAGCTCACGGGTGACTGGGCTAAGTTCACCGGCGAAGGCGACACCGCCAACCGGGTCGAAGGTCAGGCTGAAAAGCAGGAATTCGAAGCTCCCGAAGCCAAGTCGGTCATCAAGCCGAAGGAAGACAAGGCTGAGGAAGCTCCGGCTGAGGAAAACGCCGAAGCCGCTGCTGAAGAAGCACCCGCTGCCGAAGAAGCAGAAGAGGCCTGATCATGCTTGCGCAGGCGCTTGAACACCTCGTGCAGGGAATCGTCGACAACCCAGACGACGTTTCCGTGAGGGAGCGCAGCGGCGGTCGCGGTACGACCCTCGAAGTGCGCGTCCACCCTGACGACCTCGGTCGTGTCATCGGACGTGCCGGGCGCACCGCCAAATCGCTGCGCAAGGTCGTCAACGCCATTTCGGGCGACCGTGTGCGCGTCGACCTCGTTGAAGCCTGATCACACTCGCAGTCTTCTAACAGCGCCCCGCGGAGGGAAACCTCCCCGGGGCGCTGTTGCATTTGGGCGCCAATGAGCAGGCACGCAGGCGGTTGATCTGCACACGAAGACTCCCGTTAACCGGGATCTGCGCTTCAGCCGCAAGGAACCCACCCTCCAGCAACAAAAACTCCCGTCAGCCACCGCTCTTTTCGGGTGTTTTTGTTGCTGGAGGGTGTGCGGGTGCGAAACAGGGCCGAGGCGGAGGTTTGGTTCAGCAGGGCGGATCCTCTGTGGGGTGGGGCTTGGCTGCGCCGGTGCCAGGCGTGCCCGGCAACTGCCGCCCGCCGTTACACTGGAGGGGTTCGTCAAGCTGTGAAAGGCCCCTGTGAGTCAAGTTGTCGCCCGCCTGGGCAAACCGCACGGCATCCGCGGTGAGTTCACCGTCGAGGTCCGCACCGATGATCCCGACGAGCGCTTTCTCGTCGGCAGTGAATTCGCCACCGAGCCGGACATCGGCACCCTCACCCTCACCCGTGCCAGGTGGCACCGTGATCGCCTGCTGCTGACCTTTGCGGAAATCAGCGATCGCACGCGGGCAGAGGAAGTCCGCAACACACTCATCAGCGTTGAAGCTGAGGACGACGATGACGACAGTGCCTGGTATGTCGCCGACCTCATCGGCCTTGACGTTGTTGAAGACGGTGCGGTGATCGGCACGGTCGCCGACGTCATCAACAACCCCGCCCAAGACCTCCTCGAAATCACGCTGAGCGCCGGTGCCGAGGCTCTGGTGCCGTTCGTTGAGGAAATCGTCCCGCACGTCGACATCGACGCCGGCACGATCACCATCACCCCGCCGGCAGGTCTGCTGCCGCAGGACGGCGAATCGTGAGGCTTGACGTCCTCACCATCTTTCCGGACTACCTGAGTCCCCTTGACCTTTCGCTCATCGGCAAGGCCCGCAGGGACGGCCACCTTGATCTGAGGGTGAGCAACCCGCGTGACTACACAGCCGACCGCCACCATACGGTCGACGACACCCCCTACGGTGGGGGAGCCGGGATGGTGATGAAAGCCGAACCCTGGGCCCTGGCCCTTGAAAGCACACTCGAAGGAACCTCGACAACGGCCGAGCGGCCCTTGCTGATCGTGCCCAGCCCCGCAGGCGCTCCGTTTACGCAGAAGACTGCCCGCGAACTGGCTCAGCGTGAGCACCTTGTCTTTGCGTGCGGTCGATACGAGGGAATCGACCAGAGGGTGATCGAGTGGGCAGGCGACGACGGCCGATTCGACGTCCGACTGGTCAGCATCGGCGACTATGTG
Organism: Brevibacterium sp. Marseille-P9724; assembly: GCF_902500275.1. Classification (NCBI taxonomy): domain Bacteria; kingdom Bacillati; phylum Actinomycetota; class Actinomycetes; order Micrococcales; family Brevibacteriaceae; genus Brevibacterium; species Brevibacterium sp. Marseille-P9724. The sequence continues at coordinate 21,258 of NZ_LR722996.1, forward strand.
CTCAACGGCGGCGAAGTCGCCGCTCTCGTCATGATCGAAGCCATTGCCCGGCTGATTCCCGGAATCATCGGCAATCCGGAATCACTCGATGAGGAAAGCCACGAAGACGGGCTGCTCGAATATCCCGCCTACACCAAACCCGCCGAATGGCGGGGTCGAGCGATCCCCGAGGTGCTGCTGTCGGGAAACCACGCGGCAATTGCCCGCTGGCGCTATGAACAGCGGCTGCTCAGAACGAGTCAAGTGCGGCCGGACATGCTCGAAAAGCTGTGGGACAACCTCAGCCAAAAAGACCGGGCCTACTTGGAAGCGCAGCTGCGCCAGCACTGACAGGAACGGCTGGCGCGGCAGGAGCCGATCGGCTTCGCGAGATCCTCGAGGCCCCGAGTTGGTCAGTCCCGCGCCCGTGCACTAAACTGAGCCTCTGTGTTTGCTGACTGCAGCCTGCCTCGGAGGGCTCGCAAGTCCACAAGGGAAAGCCGCAGGGCCATCCGGCAGACCATCCGCCCATCCGCTTGCCGCGGATAATGACACGCGCATGTACGATCCGGGGCGCGCATGCAGGAGAAACCCATGCAGAAACTTGATTTTCTCGACAAGGCTTCGCTGAAGACCGACATTCCCAAGTTCAAAGCCGGTGACACCGTTGATGTGCACGTGCGCGTCATCGAAGGCTCGCGTTCGCGTGTCCAGGTGTTCCGCGGTGTTGTTCTGCGCCGCCACGGCCAGGGCGTCGGCGAAACCTTCACCGTCCGCAAGATCAGCTTCGGCATCGGCGTCGAGCGCACCTTCCCGGTCCACGCACCCACGATCGACAAGATCGACGTGCTGACCCGCGGTGACGTTCGCCGTGCCAAGCTGTACTACCTGCGCGACCGTCACGGCAAGGCCGCTCGCATTCGCGAGAAGCGCTGAGTATGACGCACTGAGGGCGCGAACCGCCGGGTTCGCGCCCTTTGTCATATCCAGAACATGCACACATCACGCACACGCAGAATCCTGCCCGTGATCGCCTGGCTGGCCATTGCCGCACTTCTGCTGGCCGGCATTCTGCGCGGCTTCGTCGTCCAGCGGTTCACCATACCGTCCGAATCCATGGAGCCTGCACTTCAGCCGGGCCAGAAGATAACGGTGTGGCGCATGCCCGCACTGTCAGCCGACATCGAGCGCGGCGATGTTGTCGTCTTCGACGGTCGCGGCAGCATGCTGCCGGGCACGGGCCCCGGCGGGGTGCAGAACATCGCATCGTGGTTCGGCATCGGACCGAAAGACGTCTTCTACGTCAAGCGCGTCATCGGCACCGGCGGAGATGAGGTCGTCTGCTGTGAGGGCAAACACCTCACGGTCAACGGCGAGGTGCTGAAAGAGCCGTACCTGAAAGACCAGTCCGGCTCCGCCTCGGACATCGAATTCCACGTGCGGGTGCCCGAGGGGCGGGTGTGGCTCATGGGTGACAACAGGCACAATTCGACCGATTCGCGGAACCTGCTGGGCAGGCCCGGCGGGGGAATGGTGCCGCTGAAGCGGATTATAGGAACTGTCCGAGAGTCCGACCTGCGCGGTTCGCGGTAGGATGGCTCGGTGACTGAACGGAAGAAGAACGGCGGCAGGGCCCTGCGGGGTCTGCGTGAAATCGCCATCATCGCGGTAATCGCACTCGTCGTATCCTTCGCGATCAAGACGTTCGTCGTCCGGTCTTTCTACATCCCGTCGTCGTCGATGGAGAACACGCTGCAGATTGACGACCGCATCATGGTCAACCAGCTGCCGTGGAACGAACCTGAACGCGGACAGATCATCGTCTTCGACGACCCGGGCGGATGGCTGCCGCCGGCTGCCGCCGGCACCTATCAGCCGAACCCGATTCTCGAATTCTTGGGCCTCGTGCCCGCCAACGCAGGCCAGCAGCTCATCAAGCGCGTCATCGGCGTCGGCGGGGACACAGTCGAATGCTGCGATGAACAGGGCCGAATCAAAGTCAACGGCCAGCCAATCGACGAAAGCTACGTTAAGAGCGGAACCGACCCGTCGGCCATCAAGTTCAACGTGGAAGTCCCCGAGGGAAGCTACTGGGTGATGGGCGACAACCGCTCAAACTCACTCGATTCGCGCTACAACACCGAATCTCCCGGCGGTCCTTTCGTGCCGAAGGACAACGTGGTCGGCACGGTGTTCGTCATCAACTGGCCCTTGGACCGCTTCTCTCGGGTCAAAGCTGCCACCGACGTCTTCGCCGACGTGCCCAACCCGTGAACGGACTGACCGACCTCAGCCTCGAAAAGCAGCTGTACGACGAGGGCATTCGGCGGGTCATCGGAATGGACGAGGTGGGGCGCGGCTGTACCGCGGGCCCCGTCGGCGTGGGCGCCGTCTGGTTCTGTCTGCATGAGCTGCTGGGCGGGGCTGAGCACATTCCGGCAGGGCTCCACGACTCCAAGCAGATCAGCCCGGCACGCCGACCCGGTGTCGCCCAGTCGGTCCGCGACTGGCAGGAGCACGCGCAGGTGAGCTTCGCCTCGGCTGGGGAGATTGACGAAATCGGGCTGACGGCAGCATTGGCACTTGCGGGCAGGCGGGCGCTGGCACAGCTTCCCGAAGCTGATCTTGTGCTGCTGGACGGCAAACACAACTGGCTGTCTTATGAACCGTCTCTTGTGGACGCCCACCTGTTTGCCGATGCTGATGCTGTTGTGCCGAAAGTGCGCACATTCATCAAGGGAGACGGGCGGATTGTGACGATCGCGGCGGCGTCCGTCATCGCCAAAGTCGACCGTGACGCACTGATGGTTCAACTCGACGCGCAGTTCCCCGGCTACGGCTGGGCTGGAAACAAAGGCTATCCGAGCCCCGCGCACAAGCGGGCCGTTGCCGAACTGGGGCCCACGCCCTGGCATCGCAGGTCATTTGCCCTCTGAGGGCCGAACACTAGGGTAGGGGCTATGAGCGTCGAGGACTTAGAAGCTTTTGAAGCTGATCTTGAACTGCAGCTGTACCGTGAGTACCGCGACGTCATCAGCCTCTTCTCCTACGCTGTGGAAACCGAACGGCGGTTCTATCTGGCCAACTCCGTTGACGTGCAGCAGCATTCCGACGGCAGGGATGTGTTCTTCGAGGTCACGCTGGCTGACGCCTGGGTGTGGGACACGTGGCGCACTGCCCGCTTCGTGACCAATGTGCGGATTCTGACCTACAAGGACGTCAACATAGAAGAGCTCGCCAAGAGCGATTTCCCCGGGCCCGAGGACCTCGACGGCTGAGGTTGTTTCCGCTGCCGCGGTCGAGGTGGTGGTCGGCGGGGCAATTGGGCTGGTGCTGACTGCGGCTAAGGAACCTGTGGACTGCGGCCCGGTTATCCCCAGCAGTTTCCATGGGGTGCCTCTTGAAGCGGTCCGCCGGGCACTGTTGGCGGCATGAATGAGCCGCAGAGAAAACCACACAACACCACGCTGGGCGCGCGGGGCGAAGAAATCGCCGCAATCTACCTTGAGCGCGAATGCGATTGGATCATCCTCGACCGCAATTGGCGGTGTCGCGACGGTGAAATCGACATCATCGCCTATGACGACGAAGACGTCGTCTTCGTTGAAGTCAAAACCCGTTCCACTGCATTTTCCGGTGATCCGCTGGAAGCCGTCGACTTCCATAAGCTGCGCACCCTGCAGGGCCTGGCCACACGCTGGGTGACACAGCAGAAGGGCTACATACCCAGCTACCGGATTGACGTCATCGGAATCTGCTTCGGGGGCCAAGCGCCCACGCTCACCCACATTGAGCAGGTGTTCCATGACTGGTGAAGCACTGGCGCCGGCAGCCGAAGCTCCCTTCACGCGGCCTGACGGGCCCGGGGACGGCAGTGAAGCCCCCGCATACACCGTCATCAAGCCGAAAGCGAGGGCTATTGGGGCTACGAGCGCGGTTGCCCTGTGGGGACTGTCCGGGACGGTCGTAGCGGTGGAGGCGAGCATCAACAACGGTCTGCCCGGCATCGACATCGTGGGTCTTCCCGACGCTTCGGTGTCGGAAGCGCGCAAACGAGTCCGCGCCGCAGTGTCGAATGTGGGACTGAGCTTGTCGGCGCAGCGCATCACGGTGAACCTCTCGCCGGGCAGCGTGAAGAAAGCGGGCACCGCGTTTGACCTGGGCATTGCAATAGCGCTTCTTGCCGCCGAAGGCGCGGTCAGCCGCGACAGCGCCCAATCGTGCGTGTGCATTGGGGAGCTGGGCTTAGACGGTCGGATTCACCCAGTCAACGGAGTGCTGCCGATGGTGTCAGCGCTTCAGCGGGAAGGCCTGCGCAGAGTGATCGTGCCCAAGGCCAATGAAAGCGAAGCCCGATTGGCAGGCGATGTCGATGTGCGCGGGTGCATAAGCCTGGCCGACGCTGTGAGAGTCCTCGGCGGGCACGTCCGCCCCGTAGACCTCGTGCCAGTGCAGCTGAGCGGTCGGCGCTCTGCCGAGCCGCAGCGGCCGGGGGACCTTGCGGACGTGCAGGGTCAAGACGATGCCCGGTGGGCTCTCGAAGTCGCCGCAGCCGGCGGGCACCACCTGTTGATGAGCGGGCCGCCGGGGGCGGGAAAGACAATGCTCGCCGGCTGTCTGCCGGGCCTGCTGCCGCCGCTTGCCCCTGACGAGGCGGTGGAAGCCTGCTCCCTGCAGTCCCTGGACGGAACATTCGATCCCGATCGCGGGCTCAACGCCGTTCCGCCTTTTGAAGCTCCACACCATCGGACAACGGCCGCGGCAATGGTGGGCGGTTCCAAGCCTGGGATGATCGGGGTGCTGTCAAAAGCCCACAGGGGAGTGCTGTTCCTCGACGAAGCGCCCGAGTTCAGCCGCGATGTCCTTGAAGCCATGCGACAGCCTTTGGAAAGCGGGGTGTGCAGTATTCACAGGGCGTGGGGTTCGGTTGATCTTCCGGCACAGTTTCAGCTAGTTCTGGCAGCCAATCCGTGTCCGTGCGGAGGCTCGACGGGCAGGCAGTGCATGTGCAGTCCCACTGAGAAAAGGCGCTACCGGGCCAAGCTGTCCGGGCCGCTGATGGACCGTGTGGATATTCAGCTGACGGTCCAGCCGATCAGTCCGGCGGACCTGCACAGAAAAGAAAAGCGAGAAGGCTCGGCAGAAGTCGCGCGGCGGGTAGCTGAAGCACGGCGGGTGCAGGCGCAGCGGTATCGCGATGACGGCTTTGCACTCAATGCGCGCGCTCCCGGCAGTCGGCTCCGTGAGATCTTCCGCTTCACCCCGCAGGAAACAGCACACCTGGACACCGCTTTGGAACGCGGAACGCTCTCCATGCGCGGCTATGACCGGGTGCTGCGCATCGCCGCGACAATTGCCGACTTGCGCAGCATTGATCGGCCGGGCCGTGATGAGCTCATGGCGGCAGCCGCGCTGAGAACCCAGGAGCAGCTATGACCGACCCAGCCGAACTGAGAGCCGCGGCCAATCTCATGCGCACCGCTGAACCGACTGACCGGATGCTCGCGGTGTGCATACGCGCGGAAGGACTGACCGAAACGTGGCGCGCCCTCAGCAGCACCGCCCGCGACGACGGTCCCGATAACAGCAGGGCACGAAGCTTCATAGCAAGCTGCGCGGCCGACTTCGGCATCACCGTGAGCACAGAAGCGGTGACGAAAGCCGCCGAGCGGTGGAAAACCAGAATCACCGGACAGGACTGTGATGCTGACCGCGACCTGCGGATTATGGAACGGCTGGGCGCTCGCCTCATTGCACCGGGCTGTGCCGAATGGCCACAACAGCTGGACGATCTCGGCCTGGACGCTCCCACGGCCCTGTGGGCGCGGGGGCCGGGAAACCTGAACGACCTGACTTCTGTTTCGTGTGCCCTCGTCGGTGCGCGCGCGGCGACCGGCTACGGGACAGCGCTTGCCAAGAACACGGCGTTCGAACTGGCCCGTGACCGGGCGACCGTCATTTCCGGCGGTGCGTTCGGCATCGACGCGGCAGCCCACGCCGGAGCCCTTGCCGCATCGGCCGGACAGGCCTCAACGATTGCGCTTATGGCCGGGGGAGTGGACCGCATGTATCCGCGCGGCAATGCGGATCTGCTGGAAGAACTGTGTCGAAATCACCTGGTGGTCTCAGAGTGCCCGCCGGGTGCAACGCCGATGCGGCACAGGTTCCTTGCCCGCAACAGGCTGATAGCAGCCCTGTCAACTGCGGTTGTGGTTGTTGAAGCGGGGTGGCGTTCCGGTGCGATCAACACCGCGCACCATGCGGCTGAACTCAGTCGACCCCTGGGTGCTTTTCCCGGACGGGCCTCCGACGCTGAGTCCGCCGGATGCCAAAGGCTCATTCGGGAAGGAGGCGCTGTGCTCGTGACCGAACCAGACCACGTGCGCGAACTGCTCGGCACCGCAGATGTTGCAGAACTGTTCAGTCGCGAAAGTGCCCGAGCGCAGCGCGAACCGGCTGACGGGCTGAGCGATGCTGAGCTCAAAGTGTTCTCCGCGCTTCCCGTACAGCGCGGAGTCGACTGCTCAACCCTCGCGGTACGCGCAGGGCTGGACCCGCAGAGCACACGGGCTGCGCTCGCCGCACTCGAACTTGCCGGACTGGCACACCGCAGCGGTGACGCGTGGCAGAAGGGTCGCTGACCCAAGCCGCTATCCTGGGCCTATGACCTCGAACCTTCCCCACGAGGCACTGCCGACCGAGTACGCCTCGGCGCTGGAGGACTACGAATCCGAACTCACGGTCCACCAGACAGTGTCCGAGCACACGCGGCGTGCTTACTGTGCAGATGCGCGTTCCGTTCTCGAATTCCTTGTGCGCGCAGCCGGCGGTCAGCCGATCGCCCTGCGTGACGTCGAACTGGCAAACCTGCGCCAGTGGCTCATGGAGATCCACGAACACGGAGCTTCTGCCAGCACAGCGGCACGCCGCATAGCGGGAGTCAGGTCGTTCTTCACATTCCTGCGCCGCAGCGGCCGCATCGAAGCATCACCGGCCGAGCGCCTGCAGGCGCCGAAGAAGCCCGGCCGCCTGCCGGCGGTGCTCAAACAGCGCGCCGCGGAAACCGTACTTGCCAACACTGGGCAGACAGCTGGTGAAGACTCGGAGCAGGCATCGGATCTGAACCCGGTTCAGCTGCGTGACCGTGCCATGGTCGAACTGCTCTATGCCACGGGCATGCGCGTATCTGAGCTGACGAGCCTCAACCTGGACTCCGTTGACTTCGCAAACAAGCTCATCACGGTGCTCGGCAAGGGCCGCAAAGAACGCCGGGTGCCCTTCGGCGGTCCATCAGAAGCAGCGCTGAATGCGTGGCTGGACGAGGGGCGGGAAGCTCTGGCTGCAGAGCCTGAAGCCCTGTTCGTCGGTGTGCGCGGAAAGCGCATTGACCCGCGCCAAGTTCGCGAAGTCGTGAGCAGGGCAACTGCCGGCTACAGCGATTCCCCGCGGCTGTCACCACACGGACTGCGGCACTCTGCGGCCACGCACATGGTGGAAAACGGCGCCGATATCCGACAGGTGCAGGAAATGCTGGGGCACGCCAGCCTGAGCTCCACCCAGATCTATACCCACGTTTCCCTGCAGCGGCTCAAAGACACCTACCGGCAGGCCCACCCGCGCGCATGAAACCCGAACCGGGTGGAGCTCAGCCCGCGCGGAACTCCCAGTGCCACGGTTCAGGCAGCGAACCCGACGGCTGGGCCCAGGGCGGGTGCACCCACCCGAACCGGGATGCGTTCGCCTTCATCCACTTATGCTGCGCAGTGCCGAAGCTGTTGATGCCTGAGCCTAGGTCCACAGCCAATGCCCACCCGTGGTTGGAACGCCCCGGGGTTGCCGCCCACTTGCCCTTGCGTGCTTTCAGCGTCACCTGTGTCTGGTAGTCGCGGTAGGAATCTGTCACCGAAATCGGATGGCCGAACCTCTGGGCAAAAGCCGCAGAGAGCGCATCGAATCCTTTTGCGGCATCACACCGCAGGCGGTGGCCGGGCGCTGACCGCAGCGGGCACAGAGCCACAGTGGGAATGCGGCCGTTGCTGTAGCCGCCCCACGCGCCGGCCCCTGACTTCCCGACCGAGCCTCCCGGCGCCGCGGCAGGCAGGCGGTCAGGTGCTTGCGCCTCGGGCAGCAAGATTGAGGCATCGGAAACAAAGAAACCAGCCGGATTCACATAGTCCTTAGCCCGGTCCGCCTTCCAGACCCCGACGTGCACACAGCCGTCAGCGCAGTGTGACGTATCCGCAACAGTGCCGATCACCTGCCCTGCAGCAACCTGATCGCCCTTGCGCACAGTGCCCGCGACGGGTTCGAACGACACTGCGTAGCCGCCCACCTCGAGACTGATAACCGGTTTGTCCGCGACTTTCCCGACAAACCGGACTGTGCCGGCAGCGGGGGAGCGGATCGACTCACCGACTGCTGCGGCAACATCGATCCCACGGTGGCCCGCATTCCAGTTCTGTGCGGGCTTGTCAAAAGCCCGCACAATCTGCAGACCCGGAACGGGGGTCAGCCAACGGTGCGCAGCGTCGACTTCGGCGCCGTCGGTGTTCTGCGCGTAGGCAGAATGTGGCCCACCCACCACGATCAGTGCGGCAAACACAGAAGCTATGGCAACAGAAACAGCAGCAGATAGAGCAGAGGTGATGACTTTCATGCGGACAGTTCAGCGCGCATCATGCCCTACCCGCGAGACCCGGAAGACAGCTGTGGGAAACCCCGCCGCAATCCCCAGACACGAGAACGGGAGTCACATTCACCTCTGAATTCCACCTCGCGAGCCTCTGCACTCAGCAGCCCGTTTTGCCCAGGTTGAGCGACACCGTAGAATAGAACCAGCAGAAGCGTGTCTGCTTCTGACTTCGCGCATCCGATTGAACCGATCTGCCGCAGGTGCGCGCTGTCCACACCCAATGGATTCCAAGTCCAGTGGAAAGCGCGTCGGCAGGTCCGCGGGTGCCAGGACCAACCGAAACCCGTTCCGCGATCGAGTCCCAAAGCTCACCGCAGGAACCCTAGGCGCGCAAGCGCACAGAAAGGAGACCACGGCATGGCCGTCGTCACCGTTCGCCAGCTGCTCGAATCCGGCGTTCACTTTGGTCACCAGACCCGCCGGTGGAACCCGAAGATGAAGCGCTTCATCTTCACCGAGCGCAACGGCATCTACATCATCGACCTGCAGAAGTCGCTGGGCTACATCGACACCGCCTACGACTTCGTGAAGGAAACCGTCGCCCACGGCGGTTCGATCCTCTTCGTCGGCACGAAGAAGCAGGCCCAGGAAGCAATCGCAGAACAGGCAGCGCGCGTGGGCCAGCCCTACGTCAACCAGCGCTGGCTCGGCGGTATGCTCACCAACTTCCAGACGATCGCCGGTCGTCTGCGCCGCCTGAAAGAACTCGAAGAAATCGACTTCGAGGACGCCGCGGGCGAAGGCCGCACCAAGAAGGAACTGCTCATCCTGTCCCGCGAAAAGGACAAGCTCGAGCGCACCCTCGGCGGCATCCGCGACATGCAGCGCACCCCGTCAGCAGTGTGGGTTGTCGACACCAAGAAGGAACAGCTGGCCGTTGACGAAGCTCGCAAGCTCGGCATTCCGGTCATCGCCATCCTCGACACCAACTGCGACCCCGACGTTGTCGACTACCCGATCCCGGGCAACGACGACTCGATCCGCTCCGTCAAGATGCTGACCCGCGTGGTTGCAGACGCAGTCGCCGAAGGCCTCATCAAGCGCCACGGCGGCAGCGAAGAGGGCGAAAAGAACGTTTCCGCCGTCGAACCGATGCCCGAATGGGAGCGCGAACTCCTTGAAGGCAAGTCCGAGGGCGCCGCAGACAAGGCCGAAGCTGACAAGGCTGAAGCTGAAAAGTCCGAAGACAAGGCCGCTGACAAGCCCGAAGCCTGACCCCACGTCCCTTCGACCCCGTATCTTCCAAAGGAGATTCCATGGCGAACTACACCACAGCTGACATCAAGGAGCTGCGCGAAAAGACCGGCGCAGGCATGATGGACGTCAAGAAGGCACTCGACGAAGCCGAAGGCGACAAGGCCAAGGCCGTTGAGATCCTCCGCGTCAAGGGCCTGCAGGGCGCTGCCAAGCGCGAAGGCCGTTCCACCTCGGACGGCGTTGTGTTGGCCCGCGTTGAAAACGGCGTCGGCACCATGATCGAGTTCAACTCCGAAACCGACTTCGTCGCCAAGTCCGACACCTTCAGCAAGCTCGCTGAAGAGGTTCTCGACCTGGCCGTGTCGAACAACGCCGACAACGCTGAGACCCTGCTGAACACCGAAATCGACGGCAAGCCGGTTTCGCAGATCATCACCGAAGGCGGGGCATCGCTCGGCGAGAAGGTCGACCTGCGCCGCGTGGGCCGTATCGAAGCTCCTTCGATCGCGCAGTACATGCACCGCACCAACAAGGACCTGCCCCCGCAGGTCGGCGTTCTCTTCGCCTACGAAGGCGGAGACGACCAGGTTGCACACGATGTCGCAGTGCACATCGCAGCCATGTCGCCGAAGTACTTCTCGCGCGAAGACGTCCCGGCTGAGATTGTCGAAAAGGAGCGCGAAGTCGCCCTGGAGACCGCCAAGAACGAAGGCAAGCCGGAACGGGCCATCCCGAACATCGTGGAAGGCCGCGTGAACGCATTCTTCAAGGACAACTGCCTGCTGGACCAGGGCTTTGCCAAGGAGCCCAAGACTCCGGTCTCGGCTGTTCTGAAGGACGCCGGTATCGACGCTCAGGGCTTCCTGCGCTTCCGCGTGGGCGTCTGATCGTCTGAACTGCTGAAGAAATGCCCCTCGGCTGACTGCCGAGGGGCATTTCTGCGTCTGCGGTTCTTCTGTCCGGTGGTCGGCAGGATAAGCGGGGAAGACTCACGAGGTGCCGCTTGCCTGCCGCTGCTTCTTCCCGCAGTACCTCTCAGGCCACGAGAAGCGCGCCGCCCAGCGCGGCTGAGGCGACCCCCAGGGTCACGAGGGCTGCCAGAATCAGAGGACGCAGGCCCATGCGAACAAGGGACCGGAAATGAACACCGAGGCCCAAACCAAACATGGCCGCGGTCAGAAAGATCTTCTGGACCCAGTCGGCGCCGGTGAGGAACCATCCGGGCAGAGGCAGGAACGTTGTCGTGACAGCCGCGACGATGAACAGCGCGACCCACAGCGGAACGAGAGGGGGACGTTCGGAAGATTCCCTGCTGTCGGAAGCTCCGCCTCGTACCATCCAGCGGCCCAGGAAGAACACGACCGGAGCGAGCATGAGCACCCGGGCGAGTTTGACGATGACCGCGGGTTCAAGGGCTGCCGGACCCAGAATGCCGCCGATCGCAGCGACCTGCGCGACTTCGTGCACACCGGCCCCCGTCCAAATGCCCGCTGTGCGAGGGGCAAGGTCCCACAGACCGACAAGCGGGGGCACCACACCGATCATGATGGTTCCGAACAGAACCACGAGCGCGACGGCAGCCGCCGTGTCTTCTTTCCGAGAGCGCAGAGTGCTCTGCGCGCCGGCGACTGCTGCTGCACCGCAGATCGAGAAACCGCAGCCTATCAGCATTGACAGGTCACGGCCCACTCCCAGCAGTCGGCCCAAGCCGACGCTTAAGAAGAAGCCTCCCGCAACAAGCACTATGACCAGCACGATCACGAGAGGGCCCAAGGCCGCGATGTCCTTCAGCGACAGCTGAAAGCCCAGGGCGATGATTGCCGCGCGCAGCAGCGGTTTCGACGCAAAGGCAACCCCGGGGTCAAAGCGCGCCGGCAGCGCAGGCAGCAGGTTGCGCACCAGCACGCCCAGAACAATGGCCATGAGAACCGAACCCGTGTGCGGAATTGCAGCGGCTAATGCGAAAGCAATACCTGCGGCAAGGCCGCACAGCAGAAGACCCGGCAGCAGCTTCAACAGCGCGGACGGTGAGGGGAGTGAGTCGACGGATGTATTCACGCCCTCTACTATGCTCCCCGCGGGTGTCGGCACCGCACTCGGCCCGGTGGATTCGGACGCTGAGAGCGGCTGCGGGGCGCCTGTCTGCGTGCCACAAGGCGGAATGCAGAATCGGCAGGCGCGGATGGGTAGACTGGGAGCGATCCAAACGAAGGAAGGAAGCAGATGCCGCACACCGTGAGTGAGAGTCCGAAGCCCGAAGCCACACATCGGCGCAGGGTCCTGCTCAAACTCTCCGGCGAAGTGTTCGGCGGCGGCTCGGTCGGCGTGAACCCCGATGTCGTCGCATCTGTCGCTCGTGAAATCGCGCCCACTGTCGGCGAAGTCGAAATGTCGATTGTCGTCGGCGGCGGCAACTTCTTCCGCGGGGCCGAACTGCAGAACGGCGGCATGGACCGCACGCGCGCTGACTACATGGGCATGCTCGGCACCGTCATGAACTGCCTCGCACTGCAGGACTTCCTGGAACAGCTCGATGTGGACACCCGCGTGCAGACGGCGATCCCCATGCCGCAGGTCGCTGAAAGCTACATTCCGCGCCGAGCCATGCGACACATGCAGAAAGATCGCGTCGTCATCTTCGGCGCCGGTGCGGGCCTGCCGTTCTTCTCAACCGACACCGTCGCCGCTCAGCGCGCGCTGGAAATCCACGCGGACGAAGTTCTCGTGGCCAAGAACGGAGTCGACGGCGTCTACACGGCCGATCCCAAATCAGATCCGACGGCGCAGAAGCTCGACAGCATCTCCTACCAGGACGCTCTGCAGCGCGGGCTCAAAGTCGTCGACGCGACAGCTTTCAGCCTGTGCATGGACAACAACGTCGCTATGCGCGTCTTCGGTATGGAAGGCGAAGGAAATCTGCGCTCGGCCATCATGGGCGAGAACATCGGCACCGTGCTCTCTGCCTGAGAGCCAGCACTATTCATAGGAGACACAATGATCGATTCTGAGCTCAAGGACGCACGCGGCCGCATGGACGGCGCCGTAGAGGCCACCCAGGAGAACTTCGGTTCCGTGCGCACCGGCCGCGCGAACCCGCAGCTGTTCGCCAATATTCAGGTTGAGTACTACGGAGTGCCGACCCCGCTGCAGCAGCTGGCCTCCTTCCAGGTGCCCGAAGCCCGCACCCTCCTGATTTCACCGTTCGACCAGTCGGCACTGGGCAACATCGAGACCGCCCTGCGCAACTCCGATATCGGCGCCAACCCCGCCAACGACGGCAACGTCATCCGCGTGGTCCTGCCGGAGCTGACCGAAGAACGCCGCCGCGAGTACGTCAAGATTGTGCGCGGCTACGCGGAAGACGGCAAAGTCGCCATCCGCAATGTCCGCCGCCGCACCAAGGACACCCTCGAGAAGTTCCAGAAAGACGGCGACCTCGGCGAAGACGAAGTCCGGGCGGGCCTGGCCGAACTCGACGAGCTCACGAAGCGCAAGACCGACGAAATCGACACGCTTCTTGCGGCCAAAGAAAAAGACCTGATGGAAGTCTGACTTGACTGCTCAATCACCCTTGACTTCCTCAGACGACAGCGCGGAAGCACAGCAGACGCCGTCGCCTGAGGAAGTCACCCCTCCGGCGGAAAAAGACTACGGAAAAGCAGGACGGAACCTGCCTGCCGCAATCGGGGTCGGCGTGGGCATCGGCGGGACCGTGCTGGTCAGCCTCCTCGTCTACCCTCCGGCGTTCCTTGCCATCGCCATCATCGGGGTTCTCGCCGCCACGTGGGAACTGTCCACCGCGCTGTCTCGCTCCGGGGCAGATGTCTACCGGCCGCTGACCATGACCGCAGCTGCCGGCCTCGTGCTGTCGAGCTGGTTCGGCGGGCGCGAAGCCGTATGGGTCGCATTCACCCTTTCAGCGGGCATCATCATGCTCGTCTCGCTTATGACCGGGCGGCCCAATCCGGTCAAAGAAGTGTCCCTGTCGCTGTTCGCCCTGACCTATGTCGGGCTCATGGCGGCGTTCATCGTCTACATCCTCCACCAGCCGCAGGGCAATCTTCTGCTCATCACGTTCCTGGCCCTGGCCGTGTCCTCTGACACCGGGGGATACGTGTTCGGCGTGCTGTGGGGCAAGCACCCCATCGCCCCGAAGATCTCACCGAAGAAATCCTGGGAGGGGTATGCAGGTTCGACCGTGTTCGCCGTGACCGTCGGAATCTGCATGGCCGTTTTCGCCTTCCACGTGCCCTGGTGGGAAGGTGCTGTTCTCGGTCTGGTGATCCCAGCCTTCGCAACGCTCGGGGACTTTTCGGAATCCATGATCAAACGCGATCTGGACCTCAAAGACATGGGCAATCTGCTGCCGGGCCACGGTGGTGTCATGGACCGATTGGACTCGATCCTGCCCAGCGCCCCCGTCGTTCTCGTGCTCTACACAATTCTGCCGGGGTTCATCACCACAGGCTGATGAGGACGACGATCACACGCTCCCCTCGGGCCACTGGCGCGGGAGCTTTGGAATAATAGGGGAGTCATGAGCAACACGCGTCGCAAACAGGTCCGCCCCGTCGTCGAACACGAAGACGGCTCAACATCCAAGACGCCTACCCGCGATGGCCGCCCGCTGCTGAACTTTCGCGCACCGCGCGTGACCCAGCCGCCGCGGCACTTCGCCGACATGTCGATGGAGGAACGACAGGACGCCGTGCGCGAACTCGGTCTGCCTGCCTTCCGCGCCAAGCAGCTGTCCAATCACTACTTCCAGCGCAACATCACCGATCCTGCGCTCATGACAGACATCCCGGCCGATAAGCGCGATGCTCTTGCCGAAGCCTTCTTCCCACCGCTGCTGAGCGAGGTCCACCGGCTGAAGACCAAGAACGGCGACACCATCAAATTCCTGTGGCGTCTGTTTGACGGCGCACTCGTCGAATCCGTTCTCATGCGCTACCGCAATCGCATCACCCTGTGTGTGTCGTCCCAGTGCGGCTGCGGTATGAACTGCCCGTTCTGCGCCACCGGCCAGCAGGGGCTCACCCGCAACATGTCAACAGCCGAAATCGTCGAACAGGTCATCCGAGCCAACCAGGCCATCGCCGCAGGGGAACTCGCACCGACCGCGGAGCCGGACATCAACATGCTCGGCGAACAGGCAGCCGCGGTCGGCGACGAATCCGGCGAATCCGACGCAGGCGCTCAGCCCGGTGCGCACACCAGCGCTGGCGCCAAACCCTCTGCCACCCAAACACCCGCTGGCCAAGAGCGGGTGACGAACATCGTGTTCATGGGAATGGGCGAACCCCTAGCCAACTACAAACGCGTCATGAACGCCATCCGCCGCTTCACCGACGCCGCCCCGCACGGCCTGGGAATGTCGCCGCGGCGCATAACGGTTTCAACGGTGGGGCTGGTGCCGGGCATCCGCAAACTCATGAGCGAAGACATTCCCGTCACATTCGCCCTGAGCCTGCACGCACCCGATGACGGCCTGCGCAATGAGATGATTCCGGTCAACACACGCTGGAATGCCGACGAGGCGATTGACGCCGCCTATGACTACTACCGCACAACGGGCCGCAGGGTGTCGATTGAATATGCCCTCATCAAAGACATGAACGACCACGCGTGGCGGGCAGACCTTTTGGCAAAGAAGCTCAATGCCCGAGGCAGGGGCTGGGTGCACGTCAACCCGATTCCCCTCAACCCCACTCCGGGCTCGGTGTGGACCGCATCTGAACCGCAGGTTGCCCAGGAATTTGTAGACCGCCTGGTTTCGGCCGGAATTCCCACCACCATTCGCGACACCCGCGGACAGGACATCGACGGTGCCTGCGGTCAGCTGGCAGCGTCCGGCGAGGACTGAGACAAGCCGAACACAGCACGCATCACCTAAGAGGAGACCACATGGAGAAGAGCTTCCCCAGGATGTCGGGGTGGAAGTCCGGCTATGATCCCGGACAGGTTGACAGCTTCTTCAAGCGAGCCCGCGAATCCTATGAGCGCGAACAGCCCGGCCCGGGTGATCTCGATGCTCGCGCAGTGCGCACCGTGGGCTTCGATTTGGTGCGCCGCGGCTACCACGTCGGTGTTGTCGACGCGGCTCTCGACCGTTTGGAGGACGCGTTTGCCAAATCGTCTCGCGAACGGCTGATTGCCGAAGAGGGCGAAAAGGCGTGGATGGACAGACTGTCTTCTGCAGCCGGGTCGCTGCAGGCCCGTTTGGAGCGTCCTCGCGGTGAGCGGTTCGAACTTGCCGCCGACCGCACCATCGGCTATGACCTCGCTGAGGTCGACCAACTGTGCGACAAGATCAGCGCCTACTTCACACAGGGCCGGGCGATGAGCGTCGACGAGGTGCGCCGAGTTCTGTTCCGCACCCGCCGCGGTGAGCGAGCCTACGATGAAGACGAGGTCGATGCGTTCATCGACCGTGTCGTGGAAGTCATGGCCTCTGTCGACTGAGGGGATCTCTGTGAACGCCGATCTGCATTGGTTCCGCAAGCCTGCGACCAACGGTCCACGGGACAAGGGGACGTTCAACCCTGTCTTCGAACTGCTTGACCACCCGATTGCTTTGGGCCGCGGTGGGGAGGCATTTGCCTCTGGCGAGTGCGAACTGAGCTATGAGGACGCATTGGATCGCGCTGCGAAGTTCGCCGGGATTATGCGCGCTGTGTCCGAACCGGCCCCGCAGATGCTCATTGTTGAAGACGGGCTGAAGCCGACAGCTCTGCTGCTGGCTGTTCTCGGGGCAATGCGCGTGGGCACGTGCGCTGTCATCGGTTCAAAGGGACTGACTCCGCGGCAGAAAGCAGAAGCGCCGATTCTGCGGTCGGCATCTTCTGCAACCGTGCAGCATCAGGCGCAGGCCGTTGCTGAATCGCAGGCGCGCGCTGGAATGCACACTGCCACTCGGTCACTCGATACGCACTTTGAGGGTGCGGAGCTGCTGGCCGATGGGCCGGACAGCGCACCGTCTGCTGTGGATACGCTCATGAAGCAGGCGGCCTTCAAACACGCCGCCGCCGAGCCACTGGGACCCGGACGTACGCTCATGCGCCTTGACGGCATTGAGGTTACGGCCCTGGAAAGCCTCGAAGCAGTGCGCACTCTGCTGCGCTGATCAGAGCGAACCGAACTCACAGCAGGCGGCCTGGCTGTCGCCGCATCAGCCCTCACAGCCGCGAAAAGGCCCCGCTCCCTGTTCGGAAGCGGGGCCTTCTCGCGTTAGCAGTGCCTCAGCTGTGGATCAGGCGAAGGCGTTGATGCCGGTGAGCGCACGGCCCAGCGTGAGCTGGTGAACTTCGTGTGTGCCTTCGTAGGTCAGCACGGTTTCGAGGTTGATGGCGTGGCGCAGCGGCGAGTATTCGCTGGTGATGCCCGAACCGCCGAAGAGTGCGCGCAGGTCGCGGGCGATGTTCATAGCGGTGTCGACGTTGTTCATCTTGCCAAGCGAAATCTGCTCGGGGCGCACGCCGTCCTTCGAGTCCTTGAGATCGCCGAGGTGTGACGCAAGCAGGGTGATGTTCGAGTACTGGCCGAAGGCCTTCGCCAGTTTCTGCTGCGAAATCTGGAAAGCGGCCAGCGGCTTGTCGAACTGGATGCGGCTGCCGGTGTACATGAGTGCCTGTTCCAGGGAGTCGCGAGCAGCACCGGTGACACCCCAGACGATGCCGTAGCGGGCTTCTGAAAGGCAGGACAGGGGTCCCTTGAGTCCCTCTGCCTTCGGCATGACGGCCGAACCGGGCAGGCGGACGTTGTCCAGGACGATTTCACCGGTGATGGAGGCCCGCAGTGACAGCTTGCGCTGGACGGTGGGGGTTTCCACGCCGGGGGTGTCGGTGGGAACCACGAAGCCGCGGATCATGGGACGGCCCTTGGCATCGGTTTCGTCGGTCTTGGCCCACACGACGGCGACGTCTGCGACGGGGGAGTTGGTGATCCACATCTTGGCGCCGTTGAGGATCCAGTCGTCGCCGTCGCGCTTGGCGGTGGTGCGCATGTTCGACGGGTCCGATCCGACATCCGGTTCGGTCAGGCCGAAGCATCCGATGGCCTTGCCTTCGCCCATGCGGGGCAGCCATTCTTCCTTCTGCTCTTCCGAGCCCCAGTGGTGAATGGCGAACATCGCCAGCGAACCCTGGACTGAGACAAGCGAGCGCAGGCCCGAGTCGACTGCTTCGAGTTCACGGCAGGCGATGCCGTACATGCGGGCAGAAGCGCCGGGCAGCGTGTAGCCGTCCAGGTGCATGCCGAGCAGGCCGAGCTCACCGAGGCCTTCAGCGAGTTCACGCGCGGGAATGGTGCCTTCGAGGTACCAGTCGCCGATTTTTTCGCGCACGTTTTCATCCAGCCAGCTGCGGACGATGCCAGCCCATTCGCGCTCTTCTTTCGAGAAGAGGTGATTGAGTCCGAGGATTTCGTCCGGGTGTGAGGTCTTGGCCATTTCACTCCTTTGTTCAGAGGGCTCAGGGAGGACTTCCAAAAAAGAGTATAGCCGAGATATGTATTTTCTGTGACGAATATCCCCTGGTCCCTCTGAGCGCGGGTTCAGCGACGTCTGCCAAGATAGCCAGGTGCTTCACATCTCAGTTCTCGGCTCGACCGGTTCCGTTGGGACGCAGACCCTCGACGTCGTCAGCGCCCACCCTGACCGCTTCCAGATAGTCGGTCTCGTCTGCCACACGAATATTGCCTCCGCAGCCGCGCAGGCCGTTCGCTTTCGCGCAACTGCCCTGGGTGCTGTCGGTGCCGCATCGGCTGACGAGGTGGAGCGGGCCGTCGCATCTGCCGCGGCCGCCGCTTCGGTTGCGAACCCCGTGGAGCGGGTGTTCGTCGGGCCGCGGGCAGCTGACGATGTTGCGAAGCTCGAAGCCGATACGGTCCTCAACGCCATTACGGGTGCCGCCGGTCTGACGGCGACTCTGGCTGCCCTTGAGCGCGGCACAGATGTCGCGCTGGCAAACAAAGAGTCGCTCATCATCGGCGGCGATGTCGTCATGGAAGTCGCTGCGCGAACGGGTGCGCGCCTGCTTCCGGTCGATTCTGAGCACTCTGCCGTGTGGCAGGCCCTACGGTCTGGCCGCCGTGAAGAAGTCAGCCGTTTGGTGATCACGGCAAGCGGGGGGCCCTTCCGCGGGATGACGGAGTCTGAACTTGAGGCGGTCACACCGCAGCAGGCGCTGAAACACCCCACGTGGGACATGGGCAAGGTCATCACGACGAATTCGGCAACGCTTGTCAATAAGGGTTTGGAGGTCATTGAGGCGCATCTGCTCTTCGACATTCCCTACGAACAGATCAGTGTGGTCGTCCACCCGCAGTCGCAGATTCACTCCATGGTCGAATATGTCGACGGCTCCACGATCGCGCAGGTCAGCCCGCCGGATATGAAGCTGCCGATCGCCTACGCCCTCGGCTATGAGGAACGGCTGTCGAACATCACGGCACCCAACCGCTGGGACGAGCCGACACAGTGGACATTCGAACCGGTTGACCACGATGCGTTCCCCGCCTTGCGCTTGGCCGTGCGCGCCGGCCGGATCGGCAGCACCGCACCGGCGGTCTACAACGCGGCAAACGAAATCCTGGTGGATGCCTTCCACGATGGGAAGGTCTCCTTTCTCGACATCAGCAGGGGGCTGAGTGCAGCACTCGATGCGCACACACCGCACAACGGGAAGCTGACGGCCGAGCTTGTCTTGGCGGCTGATGGCGAGGCCCGCACGTTCGCCCAGCAGTGGGTGGCCGAACGGGCAGCGCACGGGGGAGAGCGTTCATGACCGCCCTGCTGTACGCATTGGGAATCGTCTTCATGCTCGCAGTCGTCGGGCTGTCCATTGGGCTGCACGAACTGGGACACCTGGTGCCCGCCAAGCGCTTCGGGGTGAAGGTCACCCACTTCATGATCGGCTTCGGCCCGACCCTGATTTCGTTTAAGCGCGGTGAAACCCGCTACGGCATCAAACTGCTGCCGCTGGGCGGCTTCATCGCCATGCCGGGCATGTATCCGCCGAAGCAGGCGGTTCACGCTCGGGCTGAGGAGCTGCGCGGAGTCGAATCAGCACACGACATTGTGGAGGCCGACGCCCAGCGCCGGGCGGTTGAAGGCGTCTGCGGGCAGCAGGGCGCCGGACGAAAGCGCGTGTTCGAACAGAGCGCGGAGGACGCCCGAGAATTCTCCAATCGAGGAATCGCACCGGGAGAAGAAGGCCGCACCTTCTACGCCCTGTCGGTTCCCAAGCGCTTGGCCGTCATGTTCGGCGGGCCCGCCGTCAACCTCGTCCTCGGGATCGTCTTCTTGGGCATTGTGCTCATGGGCATCGGCGTTCCGGGACTGTCCACCCAGCTGTCCGGGGTTGTTGAATGTGCCGTCGACGCCGAAACCGCACAGAAGCGCGGGCCCGATGCCGAATGCCAGCCGGGTGATACTCCCGCCCCGGCAAAGGCTGCCGGTCTCAAACCGGGAGACACGATCACCGCCGTCGCCGGTACGCGGGTAGACACCTGGGAGCAGGTGCAGAAGATCATTGCCGACAGCGCCGGCAGGACCGTCACCGTGGCTTACGAACGCGGCGGCGGTGAGCACACTGTGCAGGTGCCCATCATCGAAACTGAGCGCGCGGTCTACGACGACGATGGAAAACAGAAGTTCACTGCCGACGGAAAGCCGGAAACCGCCACCGTCGGCTTCTTGGGGGTCTCACCGCAGAAGAAGCACTACCCGCTGTCACCGGCGCAGTTCCCGGCCGAAGCGGGCAAGGCACTCGGGCAGACCTTCACCGCGCTGGCGACTCTGCCGGTCAAACTCGTTCAGATCGGGAATGTCGCTCTCGGGGGAGCGGAGCGCGACCCCAACGGGCCGATGGGCATGGTCGGTGTGGGCCGAGTTGCCGGCGAAATCGTATCGGCAGACGCTTTCGCGGTGGTCGACAAGGTGCAGCTGGGCCTGAGCCTGGCGGCATCGCTCAATCTGTTCCTGTTCGCGTTCAACATGGTTCCGCTTCTTCCTCTGGACGGCGGGCACATCGCGGTCGCCCTCTACGAAGGAGCTCGCCGCAGGATCAACCTCTCTCGCGGTCGAGGACTCATCGGCCCGTTCGACACCGCAAAGCTGCTTCCCCTGACCTACGGGGTCGTGGGAATTCTGCTGTGCATGACAGCACTGCTCGTCTACGTCGACATCGTCAAGCCCGTCAGGCTGTTCGGCTGACACCTGCGGCTGAGCCCCGGGGCTGGAGAACTACCGGCAGGAAGCTTGTCTGAGCGCCCGCTGAGGGATTTCTGGCAGTGCGCCCAGAAGATGCGCTATTCTTCTCACAGCCATTTGGACGTATGACCTGCCGCACGTTTCTGCGTCGGCGGGCCCAGACATAGGAGCCTCATGAAGAAGAGCGTTCTTCTCAAGATTGCAGCTGCCGCAAGCGCAGCCGCTCTCGTACTCACCGGATGTGAGCGCGGCGGAGCCGAGGGCGGCTCGGCGGCACCGGAAGAGAACTTCACCAAGGACCTGACGTTCGGCACCGGCGGCACCGCGGGCGTCTACTACCCGCTGGGCAACGAATACGCCCGTCTCCTGCAGGACACGGACGCAGACCTGAAGGTCAACGCCGTCGAAACCGACGGTTCTGTAGACAACCTGGGCCGCATTGCCAAGGGCGACGCTCAGCTGGGCTTCACCCAGTCGAACACTGCAAACGACGCCGTGCGCGGAACCGGCGATTTCGAAGAGGTCGGCAAGCTCAGCAACGTCGGCTGGATGGGCCAGCTGTACCCGGAAGCCGCCCAGATCATCACGCTTGAGAAGAGCGGCTTCGACTCGGTTGAAGATCTCAAGGGCAAGAAGATCGCCGTCGGCGCACCCGGTTCCGGCACCGCCGCGGTTGCCAAGCTCATCCTCGACGCCTACGGCTTCAAGGAGGGCGACTACGAACCCTACGAAGAGAGCTTCGCGGATGCCCGCTCCAAGGTGCAGGACGGCAACATCGACGCCTCTATCGAAATCCTCGGCGTCCCGGCTGCCGCGCTGTCGGAACTGTCTGCCAACGCCGACGTCAAGCTCCTTCCCATCGACAAGGACAAAGCCGAGAAGATCGCAGCTGAATCCGAATACGAAAGCTACGAAATCCCCGGCGGCTCCTACGACTTCGCCAAGGACCCGGTCCAGACGGTGACCGTGTTCGCAACGATCGTCGGCTCGACCAACCAGATCAGCGAAGAAGACGGCTACGCCATCACCAAGTCGCTGTACGAAGACGCCGGCAAGATCTCGCTGGCGCAGGGCAAGCTCATCAAAGCCGAAGACGCTCTGCTCGGCCGCGGCGATGTCCCGCTTCACCCCGGCGCTAAGAAGTACTTCGAAGAAAAGGGCGTCGAGGACCAGAACTGATCCTCTCACCCTCGGCTGACAACCGCGGCGACGGCGCGCTGAGCGCCGTCGCCGCGTGGGCCGTCTAGACCATCCCCACGACAGGCAGAAGATCATGACTCCCTCCGATACCGCCAAAAACCCGGACCCAAGTCCCGTCGCTGACACGGCGCCCATGGACCAGAAACAAGCGCAGGACCTCGCAGACAAGGTCATGCGCGACCTGGACAGCGCTTCGCGTCACCGCATCAACTCCGACATGGGGCCGTGGCGCATTGCCGTCTTCGTCCTGTCTGTCGCACTGACCGTCTTTCAGCTGTACACAGCGCTCTTCGGCACTCGACCCACACTGATCCAGGGCTCGATCCACGTCGGCGGGGCCATGGGCATCATCTTCCTGCTGTACCCGCTGCACAGGAGCCTGTGCCTGAAATCTGATAAGAACCGCAAGGCCTACTACACGGCTCTCTCAGTTGACACTGTGCTGTCGCTGCTGGCAATGGGAACCTCCGTTTACCTGCTTGCCAACTACACCTATCTGACGGGTGTCGGCGTGCAGATCCACGGCTATTCGACTCTCGACACGATCGTCGCGCTTGTTGCGATCCTCCTGATCCTCGAAGCCACCCGCCGCTGCGTGGGCCTGCCGATCGTCATCATCGCCGTCGTTGCGCTGCTGTACTTCTGGCTGGGCAACTACTCGCCGATCATGCGCTACCACGGCACCACGTGGCAGAACATGGTGCAGCAGACCTACTATTCGTCGCGCTCGATCTTCGGCGTGCCGATCCAGGTGTCCTCGAGCTTCATTTTCCTGTTCCTGTTCTTCGGCGTCATTCTGGTGCGCACCGACATCGGCGCCTACTTCAATTCGCTTGCATTCCGCCTGACCGGCCGCTTCGCCGGCGGCCCGGCAAAGGCTGCAGTCGTCGCCTCGGCAATGCAGGGAACCGTGACCGGCTCATCGGTCGCCAACGCTGTGACGTCCGGTTCTTTCACGATTCCGCTGATGAAGAAGGTCGGCTTCAGCCCGAAGTTCGCCGCTGCGGTCGAAGCAACCGCGTCGACCGGTGGTCAGATCATGCCGCCCGTTATGGGTGCGGCCGTGTTCATCATGGCCGAGTACACGGGTGTTCCCTACTCGCACATCATCCTCATTGCGATTGTCCCGGCGTTCCTCTACTTTGCCGGCGTGATGCTTGCGGTGCACTTCGAAGCGCGCCGTCTGCGCATCGAAGGCTACTCAAAGGACGAACTGCCGCGCTGGAAGATGCTGCTCAAGCGCCTTGACCAGCTGCTGCCGCTGGGCGTGATCATCGTGACGCTTCTGGCTGGCACCACGCCGCAGAAAGCCGCACTGTGGGGCATTCTCATTGCCTTCGTCATCAGCCTTCTGCGCGCCAGCACTCGCCTGGGCTTCAAGGACACGATCCTGCTGCTGGAAGAGGGCGCAAAGACCGCTCTGCCCGTCATTGCCGCCTGTGCGACTGCGGGTATGGTCGCAGGCATTGTGACCGCCACCGGTCTGGGCGGCCGTCTGGCCGACGGCATCCTCACCGCCGCGGGCGAGAACTTCTTCCTCGTCATGTTCTTCACCATGATCGCCTGCCTGGTGCTCGGCATGGGCTTGCCGACCACCGCCAACTATGTCGTCACGGCCACCGTGGCAGCGCCGATCCTCATTTCGAATTTCGATGTGCCGATTCTGGCTGCGCACCTGTTCGTGTTCTACTTCGGTCTGCTTGCCGATGTGACCCCGCCGGTCTGCCTTGCTGCCTACGCGGCTTCGGGCATTGCCGGTTCGAACCCGCTGAAGTCCGGTGTCACGGCGCTCAAGGTGGCTGTCGCCGGCTTCCTCGTGCCCTATGTCTTCGTGATGGAGCCGGTGCTGCTGTTCCAGGGCGACCAGAATCCGCTCATGTTCATCCCGGTGTTTGCGACAGCGCTGCTGGGCATGGCTGTGCTTTCAGCGGCTGTCGCAGGGTTCTACTTCCGCAAACTCGTTGCGTGGGAATCCGTCATCCTGGCACTTGCAGGCCTTCTCCTTGTCTACCCGGTCATCGCAATGTCGCTTCTCGGCCTGGCCATTGCGGTCGTCATGGCCATCTACCAGCGGATGACCGAGCGAAAGAAGACTCTCGGCGCATCCACAGGAGCCGGGGTCTAGAATCGTTCTGCGGGCCGCAGGCTACGGTCCCGGCCCGCAGAACTGTGCACATCCCCGCAGCCTCGTTCGAAAGGGAACCGCCTGTGACATCGGTCAATCTGGGAATGCCGAAACCACCCCCGCCTGTTCTGGCTCCCCGCCGCAAGACCCGGCAGATCAAGGTCGGAAGCGTCGGAGTGGGATCGGAATCCCCGGTCAGCATCCAGTCGATGACGACCACCAAGACCACTGACATCAACGGCACGCTGCAGCAGATCGCTGAGCTCACCGCTGCCGGCTGCGACATTGTGCGCGTAGCCTGCCCTTCTGCTGATGACGCCGAAGCGCTTCCCGCGATCGCCCAGAAGTCGAAGATACCGGTCATCGCCGACATCCACTTCCAGCCGAAGTACGTCTACGCGGCCATCGACGCTGGCTGTGCCGGTGTGCGCGTCAATCCCGGCAACATCCGCAAGTTCGATGACCAGGTCAAGGAGATCTCCAAAGCCGCCGCGGACGCCGGAGTGTCGCTGCGCATCGGCGTCAACGCCGGTTCGCTCGATAAGCGGATCATGGAGAAGTACGGTTCGGCCACCCCGGAAGCCCTCGTTGAGTCCGCAGTGTGGGAAGCGAGCCTTTTCGAAGAGCACGATTTCCACGACTTCAAGATCTCGGTCAAGCACCACGATCCCGTCGTCATGGTGCAGGCCTATGAAATGCTCGCCGAGCGCGGCGACTGGCCGCTGCACCTGGGCGTGACCGAAGCCGGTCCGGCATTCCAGGGCACGATTAAGTCTGCAACCGCCTTCGGCGCCCTGCTCTCCAAGGGCATCGGCGACACCATCCGCGTGTCGCTGTCCGCACCGCCGGTTGAAGAGGTCAAGGTCGGCGAACAGATTCTGCAGTCGCTCAATCTGCGTCCGCGCAAGCTTGAAATCGTGTCGTGTCCGTCCTGTGGGCGGGCTCAGGTTGATGTTTTCGAACTTGCAGAAAAGGTCACGGCCGGCCTTGAGGGCATGGAGATTCCGCTGCGCGTGGCCGTTATGGGCTGTGTTGTCAACGGCCCGGGCGAGGCTCGCGAAGCCGACCTCGGTGTTGCCTCCGGCAACGGCAAAGGCCAGATTTTCGTCAAGGGCGAAGTCATCCGCACCGTACCGGAATCGAAGATCGTCGAAACGCTCATCGAAGAGGCCCACCGCATTGCCGAAGAGTCCGACCAGCCTTCCGGTCCGCCCGAGGTCATCGTCGGGTGACGACGCTTGCAGCCCCGCTGCTGCATGAGCACACCGACTGGTTCGCCGCGGAGATCGCCCGTGATCCCGCGGCGAACGTCTTCCTGCAGGCACTGCTGGAACGCTCGCGCACAGTGGAGATAGCCAGCCCCGCGGGCCGGATGGTGGGGTGTTTTCGCGACGGACGGCCGGTTGCCGCCTACTGGCTGGGCAACACGATAGTTCCCCTGGGCGCGGATCCTGAGACCAACCGCGTTATGGCTGGAATCCTCAACCACGAGGGGCGCAGGCCGTCGTCTTTTGTCGGGCCCGCCGAGCAGATTCTGGATCTGACCTCCCGGCTGAACTGGGGTCCGCCTCGGGATCGCAGGCCCAACCAGCCGCTGCTCAGTGCGCTTGCCGCCCCGACCGCTGTGCCGGACCCCCTGGTCCGGCAGTTCTCCCCGTACGAGGCGGAGGTTGTGTTTCCGGCATCTGTCGCGATGTACGAAGAAGAGGTGGGTCACTCACCTCTGGAAGGCGGAAGCACGGGTTATCGCAGGCGGGTCGAGTCTCTCATTGCCGGGGGACTGTCGCTTGGCTACACGGCACGCACCGGGCCCACCGGGCAGCCTATGCCTCTGTGGCCCAACCGAATGTCTGACGAACAGGTCGTCTTCAAGGCCGATATCGGGATCGGCTCGGGTGTGTCAGTTCAGGTGCAGGGTGTGTGGGTGCACCCCGAGTATCGCGGCAGGGGACTCGCTTCGCGCGCCATGGCTGCTGCAACCGCTCTCATTCGGCGTCGCTTTGCTCCGACAGTCACGCTGTACGCCAACAGCCACAACGTGCCGGCCCTGCGCGCATATGCAAAAGCCGGGTTCGTTCCCGTGGGCACATTCGCGACAGTCAACTACTGAGATCCAAGCGGGTCTGCTTTCGTGAGAAGCCGGTGCAGGCGAGCAGACAGCGGGACCGGGGCGGCACCTCGTGAGTTCAGCGGGAAGTGCGGCCGCGCAGCCGGTCCCAGGCCCGGCGGTCTTTTTTCGTGGGTCGACCGGCGCCCTTTTCGCGTTTGGGCACCGGGGCGCGCAGCAGAGGGTTCGGCGGGGGAGACGTGTCGATGTAGCAGGCCGCGGCCATAGAAGCCGGTCCTCGAGTGTCGAGAAAGCCCTGCACCGTGAGCACTCGCTCAGCGCCCGGTCTGCGGATGACGACAACCTGGCCGATTCTGACCTTGTCCGCGGGTTTGGCGCGGTCGCCGTCAATGCGCACGTGCCCGGATTTGATCTGCTTCTGCGCCAAAGACCGGGTTTTGAACGCGCGGACGGCCCAGAGCCACACATCGATCCGCTGGCTTGCACCGGCGTCAAAGTTCAGCTCGGGCATAGGCCTCCTTCCGCTGCGGTCGACCGGGTGGTGAAGATGCTGCGAACAACTGTAGCGCCGGTGATAATCTTGCCCCGATACCTGCCCGATAAAGGAGCCCACATGACCCTGCGGCTGTCGAAGCTGTTCGTCCGGACACTGAAAGAAGATCCGGCCGATGCCGAAATCAAAAGCCACAAACTGCTGCACCGCGCCGGCTATATTCGCCGAACCTCGCCCGGTATCTTCTCGTGGCTGCCGCTGGGCCTGAAAGTCCTTGAACGCGTCGAAGCGATTGTCCGCGAAGAAATGGAGCGGGCAGGAAGCCAGGAAGTCCACTTCCCGGCGCTGCTGCCGGCTGAACCCTATGAACAGTCCGGCCGCTGGTCCGCGTTCGGCGAGGGCATATTCCGGCTCAAAGACCGCCGTGAGCACGACTACCTCCTGGCTCCGACCCACGAAGAGGTGTTCACCATGCTGGTGTCCGACCTCTACTCGTCCTACAAGGACCTCCCGCTGAGCCTGTACCAGATTCAGACTAAGTACCGCGATGAAGCTCGCCCGCGAGCGGGCCTGCTGCGCGGGCGCGAATTCATCATGAAGGACGCCTACTCCTTCGACATCGACGGCGCAGGCCTCGACGTTTCCTACGAAGCCATGCGCCGGGCCTACATCAACGTCTTCACGCGTCTGGGACTGCCGTACGTCGTGGTCGAAGCAACCCCGGGTGCGATGGGCGGTTCCGGCACTCACGAATTCCTCTACCCGACGGAGGTCGGTGAAGACACCTACGTCCGCTCTGAAGGCGGCTACACCGCCAATGTCGAGGCTGTCACCACGCCGCTGGCCGC
Source organism: Brevibacterium sp. Marseille-P9724 (assembly GCF_902500275.1). NCBI lineage: Bacteria > Bacillati > Actinomycetota > Actinomycetes > Micrococcales > Brevibacteriaceae > Brevibacterium > Brevibacterium sp. Marseille-P9724. Next base: position 49,072 of record NZ_LR722996.1, read on the forward strand.
CCCGGTGCCCTTTGACGGTCTGCCAGAAGCGCAGGTCATCGAAACACCGGATTCGCGCACCATCGAAACTCTCGTTGCAAGTGCGAACGAAGTCTTCCCGCGCGCCGAGGGCCCGTGGACGGCGGCAGATACGCTCAAGAACGTCGTGTGCGCTCTCATCCACCCCGACGGCGAACGCGAAGTCATCGTCATCGGCCTGCCCGGCGACCGTGCGGTCGACCTCGACCGCGCTGCCGGAACCGGTCTACTCGGCGATGGTGAAATCGACCTTGAACCGGCAACCGAAGACGATCTCAAAAAGCACCCGGGTCTCGTGGCCGGGTACATTGGCCCCGGAAACTCGCTGGACGCCGCTGTTCTGGGTGCGGAGAGCTCGACGGGCATCCGCTACTTCCTCGACCCCCGGGTCTCCGAGGGCACGCAGTGGATCACCGGAGCGAACGAAGACCGCAAGCATGTCTTCAACCTCACCGCCGGCCGCGACTTCACCGCAGACGGCTATATCGAGGCGGCTGAGATTCGCGAGGGCGACCCCGCCCCGGACGGCTCGGGTCCGCTGCAGTTGGCCCGCGGTGTTGAAATCGGCCAGATCTTCAAACTGGGCACCCGCTACGCAGAAGCTCTCGGCTTGAACGTGCTTGATGAAAACGGCAAGTCCCGTGTTGTCACAATGGGCAGCTACGGCATCGGCGTCACCCGTGTTCTCGCCTGTCTGGTCGAAGAGTTCGCCGATGACAAGGGTCTGCTGTGGCCGGTGCACTTGGCTCCGGCGGACGTTCACATTGTTGCCACCGGCAAGGGCGACGAACCCCTGGAAGCTGCTGAGAAGCTCACCGCGGCCATCGAAGAAGCCGGTTTCCGGGTTCTGCTCGATGACCGTCCGAAAGTTTCACCGGGCATGAAGTTCGGCGACGCCGAACTGCTGGGCGTGCCGAACGTGCTCGTCGCCGGCCGCGGCCTGGCAGAAGGGCTCGTAGAGCTGCGCGATCGCTTCACGGGCGAATCGACCGAACTGCCTGTCGACCAGGCAGCCGACGCAGTCATCGCCCGTCTGCGGCAGCAGTACGCCGAACAGGACGCCATCGAACTTCTGTAGCCGTCACGTGCTGGCACTCGAAGCGTCAGCTGCAGACCAACGCCCGCGCCCCACGCGAAAAGGCTGGGCCACCGGCGTTGGCTCTGTGATCGGCGGCTCAGCCCAGCGGTTTGAGCTGCTGAGCGGTGATTCCCTGCACGCTGACTCCGGTGAGCGCGCGGGCAACCCACAGCGAGCGCTCTGCGTCTTCGAGCAGCCGGGGACTGCCTTCTGTGGCAGCGCGCAGATACCAGAACATGTTCTGGACTTCGCGAGCGACGGACGCGCCCATCGCCCCGCTGGGATTGATCTGTGCGCAGTGCGATAGCTCTGCAGCGAAGCCGCGCAGCCAATCAGCCTGCCCTTCGGGATCTGCCCCTGGGATTTCGCCCAGCCGGTTCCACATGAGCGGAGCAAGCATGTATTCGGTGGGGCCTGTCAGCGGCTGAGGGTCGATGGCCTTCCACGTGGCGATTCCGGCGGCATCGGGATTGCCTGCAAGGATGTTGTAGTAGTGCAGGTCGGCGTGCAGCAGCCAGCTGTCGGCAGCGCCGGCGAGCTCTTTCGTCCACGACAGGGCCGTAGCGATCACCTGTTGGTCGGCGGGTGTGAAGGCGGGGAAGTCCTCAACCAGGCGGACATCGACATCAAAGCGCTTGAGCCACGCCGCGGCAATGTCCTGCACGCGCACGAATCCGCTGGTGCCGGGCACCCGCAGCGCCTGCACAAGCTGGCCCCAGATGGGTGCTACGGCGTGCAGCGGTTCTGTCGACAGATTGACTTCGGTGCGCAGCCTTTCCTGCAGTGTGGCGCGCAGGGACGGGTCGTCTTCGATGATGCGCACGGCACCGTGTCCGCCCCAGGCGCGCAGCGCCCGAATGGTCTGTTCGTGCACGGTCGGATTGTCGGCGTTCGGGGCGGCTATGCGCAGTGCGGCGGGAAAACCGTCGTGCAGCCGAACCGGAATGACGAGGCTTTCAGCGCCCGCCCAGGGTGAGCCCGGCTGGGGGTCCGCCGTGAGCTTCCACCGGTCGAACAGCTCGAACACAATGTGGTCCAGCGCCGCAGCCCAGGCCTGTGCGCGTTCTTCGCCTTGGGTCTGCGTTGCCGAATTGAGCAGCACTGCGGGCACTTTCACTGGGCTTCTCCTTCGTAGCGCAGCAGCTGAGAGCCGCCGAAGCCGATGCGAGCGTCAGCACTCGCTTTGAGTTCGCGGCTGGCCAGGGACACCGCAGCGGGGTCTTCGAACACCCCGAACAGCGCGGCAGCGACGGTGTCTTCCAATTGTTGGGCGAGTTTTCGCGCTGATGCCGGATCAGACGGATTGTGCGGCAGGCGCCACGCGGGCCGGTTTGCGGCTTCTTCGCGTTCGGCCTGCTTCAGGAGCGTGTTGGCGTCTGCGGCGGCGTTGGCCAGTGCTTCCATGCGGGTGGTTGCCAATGTGCGCTCGCGGCTGTCGGGTTTTACTGCAAGGGCCGCCTGGGAATAGCCGTAGGAGGCTTTGAACGCGGCCTTGGCGAATTCGCGCAGGGGGTCGGTGCCGCCGTCGGGGCGGTATGCCGGTCGGTTTGAGAGTTCCGGGAAGCCCTGTGCGGGAAGCTTGGCGAAGCGCTCCTGGATTGGCTTCCATTCCGGTACGAGGTTCGATGCGCCGACGGCCACGTCGATGATGATTGCCGTCTGCGGGCCGCCGAGTGTGTGAATGTCGCGCAGCACGAGGTCGACGATGGAGTGCATGGCTGAAACGAAGCTCTGCGGCTGTGGAGTCTCTGCGGAGTCGGCTCTGTCTGAAGACCACGGCGGACCGATCGCGGCGGTGAGTCTGGTGCGCTCTTCTTGGTGGTCGTGGTCGTCAATGGAAGACAGGACTGCGGCAATCCGGCCGCGGGAGGACTCTTCGGCTTCTGCCTGCATACGGTCTTCTGGCGAGCCCAGGCGCAGGCCGCATCCCGACAGCGCAGCAGTCGCGCTGAGCACGAGGAATGCGCGCCTGCTGGTGTGCTTTGGGCGGGTGTTGGCCATCTGCTCATCCTACTCGCCGCGGGTGCCCAGCTGTGAAGTGAAAGCCCGTCCGCGGCCTGTCGGAGGGTGCGTTGTCCCTGTGTTCGGCGTGCAGCAAGAATAGGGGCATGGCTTATTCAGAAGACGACATCGCCCAGGCAGCCGCGGGCCCGCTGGAAGAACTGGGCTTGTTGGTGGAAGAAGTGAAAATGCACGCCGCGGGTGTGCACCGGCGATTGACGGTCACAGTGGATCTTGCAGGCGACACGACTGAGGCCGTCTCTTCGGATCTCATCGAACAGGCCACTCGCGCCATTTCCGATGTGATCGATCCGCTCCCGCTGTTCAACGACAAGCCCTATGAACTCGAAGTGTCGTCCCCGGGCGCGCTGCGACCCCTGACCGAACCGCGTCACTTTCGCCGCAACGTCGGACGCACCATCGAAGTAAGGCCTGTTGGTGGAAGGAAAACAGCCGGTGTTCTGACCGCGGTGACCGGATTGGGCATTGTGCTCGAACCCGGTTCGGGCCGTGAACCGGTGGAGTTCTCATTCGACGGAATTGAAAAAGCCCAGGTGGTTCTCAAGTTCCGCTGATGCGGCACTGCGCCAGCATGAACTAGGGTTGAACAGGACCGACAGGACAGAAGAGGAGCGGGCAGTGGACATCGATCTTGGCGCACTGAGGCTGATTGAAAGCGAGCGCGAAATCCCGATGACGACGCTGGTGGGCCTGATTGAGCAGGCTCTGCTGAGCGCGTACCACAACATGGAGGGCCACTACCCGGACTCCCGTGCGGACATCGACCTGACAACCGGCAAAGCCACCATCTGGGCCACGGAGTTCGACGCTGATGACAACCCCATCGGAGAGTTTGACGACACACCTGAGGACTTCGGTCGGATTGCCGCTATGACGGCCCGCAATGTTATCCACCAGCGTCTGCGGGCAGTTGAAGACGAAGGCGTGCTCGGATCGTTCCGCGACAAAGAGGGCGAAATCGCCTCCGGCATCATCCAACAGGGACGCAACGCCGCCATGATCCAGGTGGACCTGGGTGAAGTCGAAGCTCTGCTGCCGCCGCACGAACAGGTTCCGGGCGAAGACTATCCGCACGGACGGCGCATCCGCGTGTTCATCGCTGACGTTCGCCCTGGAAACAAGGGGCCGTCGATTACGGTTTCGCGTACGCACCCGAACCTGGTGCGCAAGCTGTTCGCCCACGAAGTTCCCCAGATCGCCGACGGTTCGGTGGAGATCGTCTCGGTTGCGCGCGAAGCTGGGCACCGCACCAAACTCGCCGTGCGGGCGACCGTGCCGGGGCTGAACGCCAAGGGCGCCTGCATCGGGGAAATGGGCACTCGAGTGCGCGCGGTGATGAATGAGCTCGGTGCAGAGAAGATCGACATCGTCGACTACAGCGAAGACCCGTGCGCCTTCATCGCCAACGCTTTGAGCCCGGCAGAAGTCGAGCGGGTCGAAGTCCTGGACGCCGACTCGAAGATGGCACGAGCCTATGTGCGGCCGGACCTTCTGTCGCTTGCAATCGGCAAGGAAGGACAGAACGCCCGCCTGGCCGCCAAGCTGACAGGGTGGAAGATCGACATCGTCGAAGCCTAGTGCCCACAGGCTGGCCGAGCCCGTGCTGTAGACTGAACGGCGTGGTCTCTTCAAACAGCGCGCCCGAACGCATGTGCATCGGGTGCCGTGCAAGAGCGCCGCAGAACGACCTCCTCCGTCTGGTGCTGCAAACCGAGCCCCTTCGGATTGCAGTCGATGAGGACCGAGCGCTTCCCGGCAGGGGCGCTTGGATTCATCCGCAGGCAGACTGCCTTGAAAAGGCAGTGAAGAAGAGCGCATTCGCAGCTGCCTTCAAGCAGAGAATCCCGCGCAGCGCATACGAAGATCACGGAAAGTGGTTGCAGAAGATGGATAACAAGTAGTGAGTGCTCAGAAATGACACCCAAGACTTACGGACGTGGACAGTGAAATGAGCACTGTTCCGACTCGATGAGGTTCTCTCCTGTCTGGAGGGGACCCGGACAGGAGAAAAGTGGCTAAGCCCCGTGTTCACCAGCTTGCAAAAGAGCTGGGAACGACAAGCAAAGAAGTGCTTGCGAAGCTTCAGGAAATGGGCGAGTTCGTAACATCGGCATCGTCAACCCTGGAAGCTCCCGTCGTGCGCAAGGTCCGCGAGGCCTTTGACGGTGCAGACAAGCCCGCAGCCGACGCAGCGTCGGCTGCTGAGAAACCGGCGGCGAAGAAGCCCGCCGCGAAGTCGGCCAGCACAAAATCGACGGCAGGCAAAAAGCCGGCAGCCAAGCCGACCCCAGCAAAGGCGACAACTGCTGAATCGACGGCCGCTGAGAAGCCGGCAGCGAAGTCGACCGCCGCGAAACCGGCTGCCCCCAAACCCGCACCCAAGTCGGCAGCTCCCAAGCCCGCCGCACCGAAGCCGTCGGCCCCGGCTGCCAAGAAGCCAGCGGCCCCCAAACCAACCCCCAAGCCCACAGCGAAGCCCGGTTCCAAGTCGGCGGCAAAGAGCGAAGAAGCCCCGGCACCTCGTCCGGCAGCACCTCGGCCCGGTGGCTCACGCCCCGGCAACAACCCCTTCGCTCCCAAGCAGGGCATGCCCACGCCCGGTCCTCGTCCGGGGGGTCCCCGCCCTGGCCCGCGCCCCGGTGGCTCACGCCCCGGCAACAACCCCTTCGCTCCCAAGCAGGGAATGCCGAAGGGCGACCAGCGTCCCGGCGGGCAGGGCGGCAAGCCCGGACCGAAGCCCGGCGGCGGTCGCCCCGGTCCTCGTCCCGGTGCTCCTCGCCCCAACCCGGCGATGCTCAAAAACTCAGCGCTCAACCAGCCCGCACCCGGTCGCGGCCGCGGCGGGCAGGGCGGTCCCGGAGGCCCCGGCGGTCCCGGTGCACCCGGTGCTGGTCGTCCGGGCGGTCCTCCGCGCGGCGGCGGTCGTCCCGGCGGAGGCCGTCGCGGTCCCGGCCGCGGTGGAACACAGGGTGCTTTCGGACGCGGTGGCCCCTCCGGTCGCCGGCGCAAGTCCAAGAGGGCTAAGCGTCAGGAAATGGAGGAAATGCAGGCGCCGTCAGTCGGCGGCGTCAAGGTTCCCCGCGGTGACGGCTCCACCCCGCTGCGTCTGCGCCGCGGTGCGTCGTTGGCGGACTTCGCCGAGCGCATCGAAACCGATCCCACAAACCTGGTGACGATTCTGTTCCACCTGGGTGAGATGGCGACTATCACGCAGTCGCTGGATGAAGACACCTTCAAGGTGCTGGGCGAAGAGCTCGGCTACAGGATCGAAATCGTCTCGCCCGAAGACGAAGACCGCGAACTGCTCGAAAGCTTCGGCTATGACCTCGAAGCAGAAGAGGCTGAAGACGAAGACGACGACCTCCTGCAGCCTCGCCCGCCGGTGGTCACCGTCATGGGTCACGTCGATCACGGTAAGACGCGCACGCTGGATGCGATCCGCAAGACGAACGTCATTGACCGTGAGTCCGGCGGCATCACCCAGCACATCGGCGCCTACCAGGTTACGGTCGAACACGAAGGCGAAGAGCGCAAGATGACTTTCCTCGACACCCCGGGCCACGAAGCCTTCACGGCTATGCGTGCCCGCGGTGCGAAGGCCACCGACGTCGCGGTCCTCGTTGTGGCCGCCGACGACGGCGTTATGCCGCAGACCATCGAAGCGCTCAACCACGCGCAGTCAGCCGGTGTGCCGATTGTCGTGGCGGTCAACAAGGTCGACAAGCCCGAGGCCAACCCGGACAAGGTCATGCAGCAGCTGACCGAGTACAACCTCATTGCCGAAGAGTACGGCGGTGACACCATGTTCGTGAAGATCTCGGCCAAGCAGGGCACCGGGATCGACGAACTGCTCGAATCCGTGCTGCTGACCACCGACGCCGCCTTGGACCTGCAGGCCAACCCGGACCGGGAAGCACGCGGTGTCGCCATCGAAGCGAAGCTCGACCGCGGTCGCGGTGCTGTTGCAACTGTGCTCGTCGACTCCGGAACCCTGCGCCAGGGCGATGCGATCGTCTGCGGATCCAGCCACGGCCGCGTTCGGGCCATGTTCGATGAAAACGGCAACACGGTAGAAGAAGCCGGTCCGTCGCGTCCCGTGCAGGTGCTCGGTCTGTCGAGCGTGCCGCGGGCAGGCGATTCGTTCATGGTCGTCGGCGATGACCGCACGGCGCGTCAGATCGCTGAGAAGCGCGACGCTCTTGAGCGCAACGCGGCAGCTGCGCGCAGCCGCAAGCGCATCAGCCTCGAAGACTTCACGAAGGCGATCGAAGAGGGCAAGATCGACATGCTCAACCTCATCCTCAAGGGTGATGTGTCGGGTGCTGTCGAAGCTCTCGAAGACTCGCTGATGAACATCGAGGTCGGCGACGGCGATGAAGTCGGCCTGCGAATCATCCACCGCGGTGTCGGTGCAATCACCGAAAACGACATCAACCTCGCAACGGTCGACAACGCAATCGTCATCGGCTTCAATGTCCGCCCCGAAGCCAACGCTCGCGACCTCGCAGATGCCGAAGGCGTTGACGTTCGCTACTACTCGGTGATCTACGACGCGATCGATGACATCGAAGCAGCACTCAAGGGCATGCTCAAGCCGGAATACGAAGAGGTGCACATCGGTTCTGCCGAGATCCGCGAAGTGTTCCGCTCCTCGAAGTTCGGCAACATCGCCGGTTCGATCATTCGCGACGGCTCCATCAAGCGCAACGCAAAGGTTCGTCTGACCCGCGACGGTGTCGTCATCGGCGACAACCTCTCCGTCGAATCGCTGCGCCGCTTCAAGGATGACGTCACGGAAGTCCGCGAGGGCTACGAATGCGGTATCGGTTTGGGCAAGTTCAATGACATCCGCGAAGGTGACATCCTCGAAGCCTTCGAGATGCAGGAAAAGCCCCGCGACTGAGACTGGAATAAGGAGCCTCTGACATGAGTGATCCCACACGCGCCCGCAAGATTGCCGACCGGATCAAAGTCATCGTGGCTGAAACTCTCGAAACCCGGGTGAAGGATCCGCGGTTGGGCTTCATCACGATTACGGACGTCCGCGTAACCGGTGACCTGCAGAATGCAACCGTGTTCTACACCGTCTTCGGGGACGACGAGCAGCTGGCATCAACGCAGGCGGCGCTGGAATCAGCACGCGGTCTTATCCGCTCGGCAGTGGGCAAGGGGCTGGGCATTCGCCTGACCCCGACTCTCGAGTTCACTGCCGACGCGGTTCCGCAGGCCGCCGAGGACATTGAAAATCTCCTGGCGAAAGCCCAGGCTCGCGATGCTGAAATCGCTGCCGCATCGAAGGGCGCTGTTCCGGCGGGAGACGAAGACCCCTACCGCAAGCCCAGGGAACGCCAGCCGAAAGACGAATTCGATTTCGACGGCTGACCGAGTGTGACGAAACTCGTAGGGGGCGGCTTTGCATTGTGCAAAGCCGCCCCCTATGCTTTTATAAAGCTTCGGTAACGTTGATAAAGGATTGGAAACATCAGTGGGTAAACACTCGGCACCTAAGAAGAGCGCTTTCGCTGACGTCGCTGATCTTTTCGGAGCGCTTCGCCCCTCCAAGCCCGGCCGTCGATCGGCCCGTCATGACGCAGAGCCCCTGACGTCCGCCGGAATTCTCAGCAAGATCAACCGCCGGCCAGTGCTCTCGGCCATCGCCGTCCCTGTTGCAGCCAGCGCCGCAATTGCAACATCCGCGGCCGTTATGACTTCCAAGGGCTCCGGCGAAGACAATCCGGCCGCGTTTGCGTCGAAGCTAGCGCCGGAAGCCGAGACCGTTTCTGCCGAGGCTCCCAAGGACGCCGACAAGGACGTAGGGCCCGGCGCGGTCTCCATTGCCGAACCGGTCCAGGAGAGTTCTGACGAGCCCGCGGGCTCCAACCGCGAAACCTCGAGCAGTGCATCCTCCGGCAGCAAGGGTTCCTCCGGCAAAGCCTCATCCGGTGGTTCCGCTGCGGCTTCGGGCAGCGTGTCCGGCGAGAAGTGCTCCGTGTCCTCGTCGATTGAGGGTGGACTCACTCCCAACGCGATTTCCGTCTACCGTGCTGTCTGCGCCGAGTTCCCGCAGGTGAAGTCCTACGGCGGTCGCCGCAATGACCCCGGTTCGGACCACAACTCCGGTAACGCCGTTGACATTATGATCACCGGTTCGACCGGTGACGCCATTTCCGACTACCTCATCAAGAACTCCTCAAAGCTCAACGTCAAGTACATCATCTGGGAGCAGCGCATCTGGATGCCCGGCCGCGGCTGGAAGCAGATGGAAGACCGGGGCGGAGCGACCGCGAACCACTTCGACCACGTTCACGTTTCGGTGAAGTGACGAAACCCGCTTCTGGTCCCACCGGCCTTCTGCTGATTGACAAGCCCGGAGGGATCACCAGCCACGACGCGGTTGCGCGCACTCGTCGCTGGTATGGCACCCGCAAGGTAGGCCACGCCGGAACTCTTGATCCGATGGCCACGGGCCTTCTCGTGCTGGGCTTGGGGCAGGGGACCAAACTGCTGACCTATGTTGTCGGGGCTGACAAAGCGTATACCGCGACTGTGCGCTTGGGCTCTTCGACGCCCAGCGACGATGCCGATTCTTCACCCGACCGCTTCGCGGACCCCGCAGTTCTGGCTGCAGTGACTGAGGCAGACGTCAAGGAAGCAGTTGCCAGGCAGACCGGGTCTGTTCAGCAGGTGCCGTCGGCCGTTTCGGCTGTGAAGATTGCGGGCAGGAAAGCCTATGAGCTTGTGCGAGCCGGCGAAGAGGTCGAACTCAAAGCCCGCTCTGTGACGGTTTCGCGCTTTGATATTCACGATGTCCGGCGAAGTGAGTCGCACATTGACGTTGATGTTTCCGTGGACTGCTCCACGGGAACCTATGTTCGCGCTTTGGCCCGCGATATCGGCGAGGACCTTGGCGTCTACGGTCACCTGACAGCGTTGCGCCGGACGCGGATCGGCCCTTTCTCTGTTGAGGACGCTCATCGCCTGCCGGACCGCGACCGGGTTGACGAGGTGCCTCCGCCGCAGCTGATTGACCTCGGTTCGGGTGCGTCTGCACTTATGCCCGCGGTGACGATTGATGCGGCAGCGGCCCGGGGCCTGCTGCAGGGGCGCTTTCTGCCGATTGCGGGGGCTGATTCGTCTGTGGAGAGGTGCGCGGCGGTCGCTGACGGGAGACTTGTGGGAATTGTCGAGCCTCGGCAGGGCCTCTGGAAGATTGCGGTGGGCACAGCATCTCTCGATGAGTACAAGCGCTAACAGCTTGTAAATACATAAACAAGTTATTTCGCTTGTGCGTTCAGCTCCCTATTGCAATACTGTAGGTATGTTCGTCATCAACGCCGACCAGCGCAGCTCTCGCACTGAAGCAGACCGTGTTCCGCAGCTGCTTACGGCCGCTGCGGACTGTGCGGCTGCTTTGCCCTTTGAGCGGACAGTGGGCGACGAGGTCCAGGGTGTGTTCGCCAGTGGAGCGGACGTACTGGCCGCCTTGGAGATCATTCTTCGCAGCGGTCGCTGGTCTGTCGGGATCGGCATCGGCGCCGCGCAGCTTGCTGATCGACCTTCAGCTTCCAGGGGCAGCGCTTTCATCGCTGCACGTGATGCAGTTGAAATCGCTAAGAACCGCTGGCAGGAAATCGCCGTGTGCTCACCGAATGGCACTGTGGAGCCGGCGCAGACGCTTGCCTGCTTGACCGGCCATTGGATCGAGAGGGCCAGTGAAAGGCAGTGGTCTGTTCTGCGCTTGGCTCGAAACCACACTCAGAGGCAAGTCGCCGCACAGCTGCAGATTTCGCAGCAGGCTGTATCCGACTCTCTGCGAGCTTCAAAGGCTGCGGCGATCGACGAGGGGATGACGCAGCTGGAGGTGCTTCTCGATCGAGAGGACGGACGCTGTGATGTGTGAACTGCTCGCCGCTTTGGCTGCGGGTGTTGCCGCGTCGCTTATCGGCTGGCCGGTGACATCGCTCATTCTGCGGGCTGCAGCAAGCAGGCGGGAGCAGCCGGGCCTGGACATCAGGGAAGAGCCGACACTGCAGGACACACCGGCTATTGACTCTCCGGGCCTGCTGCGAGGGGGACTGTGGATTGGCCTGCTTGAAAGGTTCACTGCGGCAGTCGCCATTGCGCTGGGCCAGCCCGAGATTCTCGCCGTTATCGTCGCGCTCAAGGGGCTCGGGCGCTTTCCCGAACTGCGTGCATCCCGCGCCGCCGGGGAGCGGTTCATCATCGGCAGCCTGGCATCGCTGGCGGTGGCCGGTGTGCTGGGTGAAACAGCCCGCTTTCTCGTGCGCTAGGCTTAGCCCGTCCCAAAGAAAGGAGCGTCGTGGAGATTTTCCGGTCGACAGCAGAATTTGCTGCCGGGCCCAAGCGCCTGCAGACGGCTAATGCCGTGACGATCGGCAATTTCGACGGTGTTCACCGAGGCCACCGGTTGGTGCTGGGCGAACTGGCCGCCGCGGCTGAACGACTTGACGTTCCCTCCGTCGTGCTGACTTTCGATCCGCACCCAGCGGCCGTGCACAGTCCCGAACACGCTCCGAAGCTCATTATGGGACTGCACGAGAAGCTTGAGAAGATTGCCGAAACCGGCGTTGATGCGGTTCTCGTCCAGCACTATACGCTCGACTTCGCGCAGGCGAGCCCAGAGGAGTTCATCCGCGACTATCTGGTCGGGCAGCTGCACGCCAGCGCTGTTGTCGTCGGCAGCGACGTGCGCTTCGGCCAAGGAAACTCGGGCGACCTCGAAACACTGCGCACCTACGGAAGACAGTGCGGAATCGACACCGTCATCGGCCTTGACGACCTCGGCGATGACGGTGGGCGGTACTCCTCGACGGAGATCCGCGCGCTCATCGACGCAGGCGATGTCGAAGCTGCAGCCGGCATCCTGGGTGAGCCGCATTCGGTGACGGGAACGGTCGTCCACGGCAATGCCCGCGGGCGCGAACTCGGCTTTCCCACGGCCAACCTGGGTTTGGTCGACGGCATGATTCCCGCAGACGGGGTCTATGCGGGCTGGACTCGCTTCAACGGCGGCGAGCGCATGCCCACGGCAATATCTGTGGGATCGAACCCCACGTTCTACGGTGATGACCGGCGGGTAGAAGCGCACATTATCGGCGTGGACTTCGCAGACTTGGATGTCTACGGCGAAGAGGCCGAAGTCGAATTCACCCATCGCATTCGCGGCCAGGTTGTCTTCAGCGGTCTGGATCAGCTGATCGAGCAGATTGCCCTAGACGTCCGCGATATCTGTACAGCGCTGGGAATTGAATGCCCGCAGCAGGCCGAGAGTCGCTTGGGCTGATATGCGGGCAGCCTCGTCGAGGCTGAGAGAAAAGTCCTGGCCGGCCTTGGGTCCGCACAGATCAGAAACCGCCCGCACCCCGGCAAAGGGAATGCCGAAGGTGTGGGCCGTCTGCGCTATGGCAGCTGTTTCCATGTCCGTGCTCAGTGCTGCGGGGAACGTGGTGCGCATATGGCCGATATTGGCTTCCGTGATGAACGACGCGCCGGATAGGGCTTCGCCGAATTTCACATGGCCTTTGCCGTCAGCCCACTGCCGAGCCGCGGTCAGCAGGCGGGCATCTGCCGGATAGTCGGTCGGCATATTCGGCACCTGGCCGGGTGCGTAGCCGAAAGCCGTCGCATCAGAATCGTGGAAGCGAACGCTGTCGGCCACCACGACATCGCCCACAGAAGTGTCTTCTCCGACCCCGCCTGCCGAACCGGCTGAAAGAACAGCGCTGGGTCGGTAGAGCATGGCGGCCTGGGTCGTCGCGGTCGCCGCATTTGCAAGGCCGATGCCGCTGCGAACGAGCACGGCCGTTCCGAAGTCAAAGCCCAGCAGCTGAAAATCTGCTGGGCCCTGCGTGCGCAGATGCTCGTGGGATTCTGCCGCAGCCAAAAAAGGTGCGGCCTCTTGGTCCATGGCCACCTGAATGACAAAAGCATCGTTCGGCGACTGGCGTGAGATCATCAGGCAAACACCCGGTCCCAATCGCTGCGCTTGGCGAGGAAGTCCCGCACTGCGGTCTTAGCGCCGTCAAGAGAATGGCTGGCTGCCCAACCGCACTGCTTTTCATTTGCAGCCGGCACCGAATCGGCTTCGAGGAGGTCGTCGAACGCCTTTTCGAGGATGGGAAGGAACGCATCCGGTTCGAGGCCGTTGGTCAGCGCGTAGAAGCCGGTCTGGCAGCCCATGGGGGAGAAGTCAACGAGCGCGTCGGTGTGATTGCGCATGTGGTGGGCCGTCATGTGCTCAATCGAGTGAATCGTCGCCATGTCCAGGTGTTCCCTGTTGGGCTGGCAGAATCGGACGTCGTATTTGATGAGTTCGACTCCGCCGGGAAACTCCGAGCGGTCGGCAACGCGCACATAAGGTGCGGCGACGGCGGTGTGATCGAGGCTGAAGGATTCTACGTTCGTGGTGTCCATGGCTCGATTATCGCAGAGGGGAGCGAACGTGTTAAGGTGGACTCCGCCGTTTTGCCGGCCGCGGTCTGATAGGGCATTCGCACCAGGCGAGTGCGCCGCGCAGCGATTTCTGAAGGAGAACCGCATGGCACTTGACAAGTCCGTTAAGCAGGAAATCATCAAGGAATACGCGACCCACGAAGGCGACACCGGTTCCCCGGAAGTTCAGATCGCCGTCATGAGCCGCCGCATCAAAGACCTCACCGAACACTTCAAGGAGCACAAGCACGACCACCACTCGCGTCGCGGTCTGCTCCTGCTGGTCGGTCAGCGCCGTCGTATGCTCAAGTACCTCGCTGAAACCGACATCGAGCGCTACCGTACGCTCATCGCGAAGCTCGGTCTTCGCCGCTGATCATCTGATCTTCAACCGCCAGCCCGCCTGCATCCCGCAGGCGGGCTGGTGTGCTTGATACACTAAACAGTGTCCAAGCCCGCATGCTGCCGGTGATCGACAGTGGCCTCCGCAACTGAGAGTGTGCGTGGGCTTCGATCGAGCACCGGGTGCGGGGACACTTCAAGTCATCCCCTATGAACGGAGACTCTTTTGGGTATTCACCCTTATTCTTCAGTTGCCCACATTGACAACGGGCGCTTCGGATCGCACACCGTGCGCTTCGAAACGGGTCGCCTGGCCCAGCAGGCCAACGGTTCGGCCGTTGCCTACCTCGACGACGACACCATGCTGCTGTCGACCACGACCGCCAGCAAGAACCCGCGCGAAGGCTTTGACTTCTTCCCGCTGACCGTCGACGTCGAAGAGCGCCAGTACGCAGCCGGCAAGATCCCCGGTTCGTTCTTCCGCCGCGAAGGACGCCCCACCACCGACGCGATCCTCACGTGCCGCCTGATCGACCGTCCGCTGCGCCCGTCCTTCGTCAAGGGCCTGCGCAATGAAGTCCAGGTGGTCGTCACGGTCATGTCGATCAACCCCGACCACATCTACGACACGCTGGCCATCAACGCCGCCTCGATGTCCACCCAGCTGGGCGGACTGCCGTTCTCCGGCCCCATCGGCGGTGTGCGCATCGCACTCATCGAAGACCAGTGGGTTGCATTCCCCAACCACTCCCAGCTGAAAGACGCTGTCTTCAACATGGCGGTTGCCGGTCGGGTCGTCGACGGCGACGTGGCCATCATGATGGTCGAAGCCGAAGCCGGCGACCAGGCGTGGGACCTCATCAAGGCAGGCGGCCAGAAGCCCACGGAAGAAGTCGTAGCCGGCGGCCTGGAAGCCGCTAAGCCCTTCATCCGCGAACTGGTTCGCGCACAGGAAGAACTCGCCGAGAAGGCTGCCAAGCCGGTCGCTGAGTTCCCCATCTTCAAATCCTATGAAGACGATGTCTACGAAGCCGTGAAAGAAGCCGCCTACGACAAGCAGGCAAAGAACTTCCAGATCGGCGACAAGCAGGAGCGCGAAGCCGCCGCTGACGCTCTGCTGGACGAACTCTACGAGCAGCTGGGTGAGAAGTTCGAAGGCCGCGAAGCTGAAATCGCCGGTGCCCTCAACGCCATCACGAAGGACATCATCCGCCAGCGCATCCTCACCGAACAGGTGCGCATCGACGGACGCGGCCTGAAGGACATCCGTCCGCTGTCGGCCAATGTCGACGTTCTGCCCCGCGTTCACGGCTCGGCCCTGTTTGAGCGCGGCGAAACCCAGATTCTCGGCGTTTCGACCCTCAACATGCTCAAGATGGAGCAGCAGATCGATTCGCTGGCGCCGGAAACCTCCAAGCGCTACATGCACCACTACAACTTCCCGCCCTACTCGACGGGTGAAACCGGTCGTGTGGGAAGTCCCAAGCGCCGCGAAATCGGCCACGGTGCTCTCGCTGAGCGTGCCCTCGTTCCCGTTCTGCCCAGCCGTGAAGAGTTCCCGTATGCCATCCGCCAGGTGTCGGAGGCCCTCGGTTCGAACGGTTCGACTTCGATGGGGTCCGTGTGTGCTTCGACCCTGTCGCTGCAGGCCGCCGGTGTGCCGCTGCGCGCACCCGTAGCGGGCATCGCCATGGGCCTTGTCTCGGACATCATCGAAACCGAATCCGGACCGCAGCGCGCCTACGCTGCGCTGACCGACATCCTCGGTGCCGAAGACGCTTTCGGCGACATGGACTTCAAGGTCGCGGGAACGGAAGACTTCATCACTGCAATCCAGCTGGACACCAAGCTCGACGGCCTGCCGGCCTCCGTGCTGGGTGCCGCCCTGAAGCAGGCAAAGGAAGCCCGCCACGCCATCCTCGAAGTCATGCACGAGGCCATCGACGGTCCCGCCGCGGAAATGGCGCCCACTGCTCCGCGCATCCTCTCGGTTGTCATCCCTGTTGACAAGATCGGCGAGGTCATCGGCCCCAAGGGCAAGATGATCAACCAGATTCAGGAAGACACCGGCGCGGAGATCTCGGTCGAAGACGACGGCACCGTCCTGATCGGCTCGACCGACGGCCCGTCGGCCGAAGCTGCTCGCGATGCCATCAACGCGATCGCCAACCCGCAGGTTCCGGAAGTCGGCGAACGCTACCTGGGCACCGTTGTGAAGCTCATGAGCTTCGGTGCTTTTGTGTCGCTGAGCCCCGGCAAGGACGGTCTGCTGCACATCTCTGAGCTGCGTAAGCTCAACGGCGGCAAGCGCGTTGACGATGTCGAAGACGTCATCGGCGTCGGCCAGCCCATCCAGGTTGAGATCTCGAAGATCGACGACCGCGGCAAGCTGTCGCTGGTACCGGTCATCGACGAAGAACAGTCCTCCGACGAAGACTGACTCCGGTCTTGACTGAACCTCTTCACCGGGAGGACAGTGCGGTTGCCCGCACTGCCCTCCCGTCTGGTATTCGCGTCATTACGGAGACGATGCCGGGCCTGGGCTCGGAGACCATCGGCATCTGGGTCGGTTCGGGTTCGCGCAGCGAAACAGAACGTACTGCCGGTTCCACTCACTTCCTCGAGCACATGCTGTTCAAGGGAACCCGACAGCGCACGGCAAGGGACATAGCGCGGGAATTCGACAGGCTCGGCGGGGAAGCCAATGCGGTGACCGCAAAGGAGTACACCGCCTACTATTCTCGCTGTCTCATCGACGACCTCGACCGTGCAGCTGAAGTGCTCTGCGACATGGTGTTCAATTCGCTTCTGGACCCAGTGGAGTTCGAACGCGAGCGCAAAGTCATCATCGATGAACTGGCAATGGCGGCTGATGATCCGGTCGATGTGCTCTACGAACACTACGATTCGATCATCTACCGCGGTTCCGGCCTCGGCCGGCCCGTGGGAGCCACGAAACAGCGGATCGAACAGCTGGACCAACGCGAACTCGTCGAACACTACGCGCACGCCTACACCGGTCCGCGCATTGTCATTGCCGCCGCCGGAGGAGCAGAACACGAAGCAGTTGTGCAGGCGTGCCGGCGGGCAGCGGAGCATCTGCCCGCCCCGGTGGGCGGCACCTCGGCAGCTGTGCACGCAGGCGAACCGGCACCTGTCTTCCACGCCGATCGCAGCGCCTTGGTCAAGCCGACCGAACAGCAGGTGCTGCTGGCAGGGGTTGAGGGCCTGCACCTGGGCCACCCGGACCGCTTCACTCTTGCGGTTCTGCAGATGCTTTTGGGAGGGGGAATGTCCTCGCGGCTGTTTCAGAGCATCCGCGAAGAGCGCGGCCTTGCCTATTCGGTGCACTGCGCGGGCTCCCAGTTCAGCGATATCGGTGACTTCGGCATCTACGCCGGCTGTGCCCCGGAAGATGCCCCAGAGGTCCTGCGGCTGATCCGAGCGGAATGCGCCGAACTGGCCGAAAACGGGCCGACCCCTGCCGAGGTGGCAGACACCGCCTCTGCCAGCGCGGCTTCGGCTGTGCTCGCCATGGAGAGTTCGGCGGTTCGGATGAACCGTTTGGGCCGCAGTGAGCTGACCGGACAGCCGCTGCTGACGACTGACGAAATCGTCGGGCGGACCCGCTCGGTGACCCCGGAGGACGTGCGGGAACTCGCCGCGCGTCTTTTCAGCAGCGAGTGGGCCCTGGCGACGGTCGGTCCGCGTGACGACCTCGACTTCTGATACTTCGAACACCCTTCCCCATCAACAGCTTCTGCGCACTCGATGCCACTGAGCGAAAGGACGACGATGAACACCACCGGCGGACGCCAGCTTGCCGCGGCCCTCAAAGCACACGGCATTGAACAGGTATACGGCATTCCCGGCACGCACAACCTTGAGATCTTCGCGGGCCTGCACAGTGAGGGAATACGCGTCATCACGCCTCGGCACGAACAGGGCGGCGGCTATGCGGCCGATGGTTCGGCACGGGTTTCAGGCAAGCCGTCTGTGCTCATCACAACCACCGGACCAGCTGCGCTCAACGCTGCGGCAGCCATGCTGCAGGCGCACTCGGATTCGGTTCCGGTGCTGTTGATCAGCCCGGGTGTTCCCGTGCGCCACCCCGGTCTGGGCAATGGCCTGCTGCACGAGGTCCGCTCGCAGTCGGGTGTTTTCGATTCGATTGTGGAATCGTCGGTGCGTGTGACATCGCCCGGCGAAATCCCACAGGCGGTCGCTTATGCGTTTGCGACGATGACCACGGGCCGGAACAAGCCCGTCTACTTGGAAATCCCACTGGATGTCATCGAGGAGGACGGGCCGCACACACCCGTGCAGCCGGTGTCCGCAGATGTGCGGCTGCCGCTGGACGAAGCTGCCCTGGACTCTGCTGCCGCGTCACTTGAAGCCGCAAAGAAGCCGCTGCTGATCGCAGGGGGAGGTTCACGAGGTGCCGGTCGGGCAACCGCGCAGCTGGCGGAAGCGCTGGGCGCTCCAATTGTGGAGACTACCGCGGGCATGGGAGTTCTCGAATCGCCCAACCGGATCGGCGCCGTCGGCGGCCTGGCAGCCTTCCACACGTTGCTGGGAGAAGCGGATGCGCTCATCGCGGTGGGCACGGAGCTCGCTCCGAGTGAATTCTGGGACCCCGGCATGCGGCTGCCGGCAACCGTTGTGCGCATCGACATCGACCAGCGCGCCATGATCACCAACGCCGCGCCGTCACATCAGCTTCTGGCCCGTGCCGAGGATGCTGTGGCCGGTCTTGTCGACAGGCTCACCGGACAGCGTGCGGAAGGCGAGCTGTGGTCGCAACCGCTGGCACAGGAAATCGAAGCTGAACGCTCTGAGTGGCACAAGCCGTTTAAGGCCCTGACTGAAGCACTCAACATTCACCGGCAGGCGATTGACGGTTCGCTGACTTTGGTGGGTGATTCGTCGATGTCCTGCTATTACGGCCTGCAGCTGGGTGTCCGACTGCGTGAAGGTGACCGCTATCTGTACCCGGCCGGCGGCGGAACTCTGGGCTATAGCCTGCCG
The DNA here is from genome assembly GCF_902500275.1 of Brevibacterium sp. Marseille-P9724. NCBI lineage: Bacteria > Bacillati > Actinomycetota > Actinomycetes > Micrococcales > Brevibacteriaceae > Brevibacterium > Brevibacterium sp. Marseille-P9724. The sequence continues at coordinate 68,012 of NZ_LR722996.1, forward strand.
GCCGGCATCGGCGCCAAGTTCGGCCGTCCGAGTGACGAGGTCATCGCGGTTGCAGGCGACGGCGGGGCGATGTTCACAATCCAGGAGCTCATGGCAGCGGTGGAGCACCGGCTGGCAGTGTCGTTCATCATCATCGACAATGGCGGCTATGGCGAAATCGCCCGCGAAATGCTCGAACGCGGTGATGCGCCGACAGCCGTTGCGCTGGGCAGGCCGGACTTCGTTGCCCTGGCGAACGCGCTGGGTATGCAAGCGCAGAAAGTCACCGACGCCTCGCAGTTGGCGGCAGGTTTGGCCGAGGCGCGCGAAGCACAAGCACCCCGCCTGTTCGTCATGGACGAACATTCGCCCACAGCCGAGTATCTGGTCAACAATCCGCAGTTCGGCAAGTCAAAACCGTCGGCGCGTCCGGTGCATATGGAATAACGGGCCGGACAGGCGCCGTTGTAGCAGGTGACGAGCTTCGATAGGCTCGAAAGCGATAGCGACAGACGTCGCTCGTTGACTTCTTAGGAGGAAGACATGACCGTCAAGTACGAACTTCCCGATCTTTCCTACGACTACGCAGCTCTGGAGCCGCACATTTCGGCACAGATCATGGAGCTGCACCACAGCAAGCACCACCAGACCTACGTCAACGGTGCGAACACTGCACTTGAGAAGCAGGCCGAAGCACGCGACAAGGGCGACTTCGCAGCCGCTGCCAAGGCATCGAAGGACCTCTCCTTCAACCTCGGCGGCCACGTCAACCACTCCATCTTCTGGAACAACATGTCCCCGGACGGCGGCGACAAGCCGACCGGCGAACTCGCTTCGGCTCTCGATGACGCCTTCGGCGATTTCGACAAGTTCCGCGGTCACTTCGAAGCTGTTGCCACCAGCATCCAGGGCTCCGGCTGGGCTGTTCTCGGTTGGGACCTGCTGGGCCAGGCTCTCACCATCGAGCAGCTGTATGACCAGCAGGGCAATGTGCAGATGGGCTACGTCCCGCTGCTGCAGCTGGACATGTGGGAGCACGCTTTCTACCTCGACTACAAGAATGTCAAGGCCGACTACGTCAAGGCCTGGTGGAACGTTGTGAACTGGGAAGACGTACAGGCTCGCTTCGAGCGCGCACGCAAGCAGGGCGAAGGCCTCCTGCTGGGCTGATAGCTCCACGCACAGAAGGCGGGGAACAGTCTCACTGTTCCCCGCCTTTTCTGTGTCTGTCCGTCTCGTGTGCTGGGCACGGCGGCTGCACTGCCGCTGCGCCAGCCCGCTCAGATTCAGCGCTTGTGGTAGAGGGACTTTCGCTGGTATTTGGGGTCTGAGGTCACGCGCATCTGCAGATTGCGGAACACCTCTTGGTCGACCGAGCCGAGCAGAGTTGTTGTGTGCACATCGCAGCTGCGCAGCTCTTTGAGCCTATCCAGCGCAGCGGCGGCGTGGTGGTCAGCCGTTGCCGAGGCAGACAGCGCAATGAGGACTTCGTCCATGTGCAGACGGGGGTTGCGGCTGCCCAAATGCTGGGTCTTGAGCGTCTGTATGGGCTCAATGTTCTCCGGCTGCAGCAGGTGGACGTCCGCGTCGATGCCCGCCAGGTGCTTCAGAGCGTTGAGCAGCATCGCCGCGGAACACCCCAGCAGTTCGGAGGTTTTGCCGGTGATGATCGTGCCGTCGTGCAGCTGCATGGCCGATGCGGGCTGACCGGTTGATGCTTCGAGGTTCTGGGCAATGCCGATGATCGGCCGGTCCGCCTCAGTGATGTGTGCTTTGCGCATGATCACGGCAATCCGCTCAGAAACGGTGTCGTCGAGGTTTTCTCGGCGCTCGTCGGCGAGTGCGGTGAAGTAGCGGCGGATGATCTCCTGCTCGGCGGCCTGGCGGACGATGTCGTCATCGCTGATGCACATGCCCGCCATGTTGACGCCCATGTCGGTGGGGGACTGGTAGGGAGATTCCCCGTAGAGCTCTTCGAGGGTGGCTTTCAGCAGCGGGAACACTTCAATATCGCGGTTGTAGCTCGTAGCTTCCCTGCCGTGGGCGCGCAGGTGGTAGGCATCGATGACGTTGATGTCGTCGAGATCAGCCGTCGCGGCCTCGTAGGCGAGATTGACCGGGTGGTCCAGGGGAAGGTTCCAGATGGGAAAAGTTTCGAACTTCGCGTAGCCGGAGGTGATGCCGCGGCGGCTGTCGAGGTAGAGCTGCGACAGGCACGTGGCGAGCTTGCCCGATCCCGGGCCGGGGCCGGTGACGACGATGAGGTCCCGGGTGGTTTCGACCCAGTCGTTTTGGCCGAAGCCGTCTTCGCTCATGATGAGCGAGGTGTTGCTCGGGTATCCGGGAATGGTCACGTGTCGGGCAACGGTGAGCCCCAGCCGTTCGAGCTTGGTGATGAATTCGCGGGCTTTGAGGTTGCCTTCGTCCAGCTGCGTCATGACGATGTTGTCCACGGTGAAGCCCTCTTCGCGGAAGGCGTCGATCAGGCGGAGAACGTCGTCCTCGTAGCTGATTCCCAAATCAGCGCGCATTTTGTGGCGGTCCAGATCGCGGGCGCTGACACAGACGAGGATTTCGAGTTCGTCTTTCAGTTCGGCAAGCATGGCCAGTTTGTTGTTCGGGGTGAAGCCCGGCAGAACCCGTGAGGCGTGATGGTCGTCGAAGAGCTTGCCGCCCATTTCGAGGTAGAGCTTGCCGCCGATGTCCCGGCGTCGCTGGGCAATGTGTGCTGACTGTTGGCGGATGTATTCTGCGCTGTCGAATCCGAGGGGAGCCTGCATGGTCTTTGATATTAACACCGCGGTGGGATGACAAAATGGGTCTGACCAACAGAAAGGAATCACGTGGCAGTCAAAGTCGCAGTCATCGGAGCGTCAGGACGTATGGGCTCGCACGCCGTCGAAGCAGTGAAGGCAGCCGACGGCATGGAGTTGGTGGCGACGATCGGCCGTGAAGACGATCTTTCGTCCGTCGTGGAAGCCGGGGCTGAAGTCGCTGTTGAACTCACCGTGCCCAAATCAACGGAGGACAATGTTCACTTTCTGGTCAGCCGCGGCATTCACTGTGTTGTCGGCACGACCGGGTGGAGTGAGGAACGTCTGCAGCGCCTGGCAGAGCTTGCGCAGCAGCATCCGGACGTCGGTGTTCTCATCGCCCCGAACTTTTCAATCGGTGCGGTCTTGGCCATGCAGTTCGCTGAACTTGCCGCGCCCTATTTCGAATCCGCGGAGGTCATCGAAATACACCACACGCGGAAACTCGATGCCCCCTCCGGCACAGCAGTCTCAACAGCCCAGCGGATTGCCGCGGTGCGCAGCGATGCAGGCCTGCCGGACGTTCCCGATGCAACCGAAGAAGACCCTCACGGTGCCCGTGGGGCCGTGGTCGACGGCATTCATGTTCACGCCGTCCGCCAGCTGGGGATGAACGCCTCAGAGGAGATCCACTTCGGCTCGGCACATGAAGCGCTGACCATCCGCACCGATTCGCACTCGACCGAGGCCTTTATGCCGGGAATCATCACGGCTGTCAGAAAGGTTGAGCAGCACCCCGGTCTGACGGTGGGGCTCGAAAAGTACCTCTGATGTCCAAGGCGAAGATCGGGGCGACAGTCATTTCGGCGCTGCTGGCCCTCTACCTCATCTTCATGGTGCAGCGAGGCGCCATCATGCTGCGTGAACCCAGCATCGTCGCGAAGGTGCTTGCCGTGGCACTGCTCGCGCTGCCGATCATCGGCGCGTGGGCACTCATCGTCGAGCTCCTCTTCGGTGCTCGCATTGAGCGCCTGGGCAGGCAGCTTGCCGCGGAAGGCGGTCTGCCGCCCGACGATCTTCCCCGCACCCCGGGCGGGCGGATTGTTCGCGAAGCCGCTGACGAGCAGTTTGAACTCTTCGCCCGCGAAGCAGAAGAAGCCCCCGACGACTGGCGCTCGTGGTTCCGCCTGTCGATGGCCTATGACGCGGCGGGGGATCGTCGGCGCGCCCGCAGCACCATGCGCAAAGCCATCAGCATGGAGCGAACCACCCGCGGCTGACTACGGCGGCTGCCTGAAATCTGACCGCAGCCAGTCTCAGCTCAGGCGGTCCCGCATTATTCGACTTCAGCGCACCGTCAGACGCACAGCCGCGGATGCAGCTGCCTCCAGCGGTCCGCGCCGTGAGATGACAGCCTTCCACACCACGGCAATGCCGATGAGCACGACCGCGTGGACGGCGTACTCCGCGGTGGGGTCCATGCCCTTCGTCAGTTCAAGCAGAACGACGTGCAGCGAATATACGGTGAGTGTCATTGAGCCCGGTGCGTGCAGCGGCAGCAGCAGCCGCGCGGCGGCCACGGGGAAGCTGATGAACAGCAGGCAGAACACGCCGATGGCCGCCGCCGCTGCCCCCGCTGTGCCGATGAGGTCCAGGGGAGTGCCGGTGTGCGGTCCGCTTACTGCTAGCCACCACGGGGTGTCGGTGGGGACGGTTCCCCAGTTGCCGTAGAGCGTGGCCTGTTCGAGAAGGCCCGGTTTCTCGGCTGCCGAAGCCGAAAGCACCTCCCAGCCGTGCCACACCATCAGCAGGCTCGAGACGGCTGGAGCCATGACGGCTGCTCCCAAGCCCGCGGCTGTCGCTGTTATCGCGGACTGCCGTGACCAGCGGACGTGCGCTAAGGCCATGCCCACGAGGATGTAGCTCATCCACTGCAGCGCCGGATAGTAGCCGGTGAGGACAATTGACTGCAGAAGGCCCACCGGATCGAAAAGCGAATAGAGGCTTGGGACCGCGAGGTCCTGTTCGAGCTGCCAATGCGCACGGATGGCGTGGGAGGCGAAGGGGGAAGCCACAAGCCACACGGCAGCCAGTGCTGCCAGCGTGCGCCCGCGCAGGGGCAGCAGGACAGAGGCTGCGATGAACAGGAAACCGTAGACGGTCAGAATGATTGCCAGGCGAGTGCTGATGGTGCCGAGCAACAGACCTACCGTGAAGATGATGACCCCGCGAACAACCGCGGCTGCGATGGCTTTGCCCGGGGTGGACAGTGATCGTGACTGTGAGGCCAGAACGAGCGAAAACCCGGCCAGAACAGCAAACAGGGCGCTTGAACGACCGGCGAACATCACGGCCCAGGTCGGTTCGAAGTCGTCAGTATTGAGACGGTAGACATGGGTGACGACCATGCCGAAGAGAGCTGAGCCGCGGGCCGCATCAATCCAGAGCAGACGCCCCTGCGGAAAGACCCTGTCAATCGGGTTCATGCTTGTGATTGTGCCACGGTCCGCCGCCGAGTGAGGAAGCACAGCCCCAGCCGCTGACGGTACAGTAGGAGGCATGGCTACACAGGGAGATTCACAAGCAGCGCAGGCGACCGCCGCTTTCGGTCGCGTTGGTACGGCTATGCTGACGCCCTTCAAGGGCGAAGACGTCGACTTCGATGCGGCGCAGGCGGTGGCCGAACACCTGGTGAACACGGGCAACGACATGCTGGTCGTCTCCGGCACCACTGGCGAATCTCCAACAACGTCATTTGACGAAAAGGGCGACCTGCTGCGCGCGGTGAAAGAAGCTGTTCCCGAGCACGTGCGCATTGTCGCGGGCATCGGCACAAACGACACGCGCAGCAGTATCGCCAATGTCGAACAGGCCGTCGAAGCCGGAGCCCACGGACTTCTGGCCGTCACCCCGTACTACTCCAAGCCATCGCAGGCGGCGATCGCTGCGCACATGCGGGCAGTCGCCGGGGCTTCGGACCTGCCGCTGATGCTCTATGACATTCCAGGCCGTTCGGGTGTTCCCATTGAAGCCGAAACGCTGATCGAGCTTGCCGATTGTCCTACAATCCTGGCGGTCAAAGATGCCAAGGGCGATATCGCATCGTCGATCGAGGTCATGGCGAAAACCGACCTCGTCTACTACTCGGGCGAAGACGCCCTCAACCTGCCGCTGCTTGCCGCCGGCGCCGTCGGCGTAGTGTCGGTCGCCGGGCACGTAGTCGCCCGTCCTCTGTCTGAAATGGTGGATCTGGTCGCTGCGAATGACATCGCCTCGGCTCGCCGCCTGGCCCTGGACCTTGTTTCTGTGGTCGACGCAATCATGAATCACATGCCCGGGGTGGTTTCCGCTAAGGCCTGTCTTGAACTCATGGGCGTGATTCCCTCCCGCGCAGTGCGCATGCCTCTTCTGCCGGCCACGCCAGAACAGGTCGACTTCCTGCGCCGAACATTGGAAGGACACGGTTTTCTTCAGTGATTGAACTGCCAACCGACCTCGGAACACCCCCGAAGGTCGACACCAACGCCCTGCGGATCGTAGCTCTCGGCGGTCTCGGTGAGGTTGGGCGCAACATGACGGTCTTCGAGACCGGCGGCAAGCTCCTCATCATCGATGCCGGTGTGCTCTTTCCCGAAGAAGAACAGCCGGGAGTCGATCTCATCCTGCCGGACTTCTCGTACCTCGACGGGCGGGAAAAAGACGTTGTCGGCATTGCGCTGACCCACGGCCACGAAGATCACATCGGTGCTGTGCCGTATTTGCTGCGCAAGCTGGGCCGCGACGTCCCGATCCTCGGCTCGACTCTGACACTGGCTCTCGTGGAGCCGAAGCTCAAAGAGCACCGTGTGAGGGCCAGAACGAAAGTCGTGTCCGAAGGCGACCGCGAAAAGCTCGGTCCGTTCGACCTTGAATTCATTGCCGTCAACCATTCGATTCCTGATGCTCTTGCCGTTTTCCTGCGCACAGACGCGGGAACCATCCTGCACACCGGCGACTTCAAAATGGACCAGCTGCCGCTGGATGGGCGGATAACAGACCTGCGCTCTTTCGCCAGGGTCGGAGAAGAAGGTGTTGACCTTTTCCTCACTGATTCCACGAATGCGGAAGTTCCCGGCTTCACCGCTCATGAGCGCAATATCGGGCGGGTCCTCGAACAGCAGTTCAGCCACGCATCGCGCCGGGTGATCGTGGCGTCCTTTGCATCGCACGTCCACCGCGTGCAGCAGGTTCTCGAAGCCGCAGTCGCCCACGGTCGCAAAGTGGCCTTTGTCGGCCGCTCCATGGTGCGGAATATGAAGATCGCCCAGGAGCTCGGCTATCTCAAAGCGCCCGCGGGCTCCATCATCGATCTCAAACAGGTTGACGATCTTCCCGAAGACCAGGTTGTGCTCATGTGCACCGGTTCTCAGGGCGAGCCCATGGCCGCACTGTCGCGCATGGCCAACGGCACCCACCAGATCGACCTCAACGAAGACGACACCGTCATCTTGGCAAGTTCGCTTATCCCCGGGAACGAAAACTCAGTGTCCCGCGTGATCAACGGTCTGATGCGCTTGGGCGCAACCGTCATCCACAAGGGCAACGCCGCGGTTCACGTCTCCGGCCACGCTTCGGCAGGTGAGCTCCTGTACGCCTATAACATCGTCAAACCCAGAGGCGTTATGCCGGTGCACGGCGAATGGCGCCACATGCTGGCCAACGCCAAACTGGCGATGGACACCGGGGTGCCCAAGGAGAAGGTCGTCGTGGCTGATGACGGCTGGGTTGTCGACCTCAAGAACGGGCAGGCCTCAATTGTCGGGGCCGTGCCGTGTGAGTACGTCTTCGTTGACGGCAAATCGGTCGGCTATGTCACGGAAGACGATCTGCGCGACCGCCGCGTGCTTGCCGGCGAGGGCTTTGTGTCGATCTTCATGACGATCGATGTGAAGAACCGCGAAATCGTTGCCGGACCGGAAATCCACACGCGGGGTGTCGCTGAGCACGACCGCGTGTTCGACACCATCAAGCCGAAGATCGCCAAGGCGGTGGAGGACGCTCTGGACGACGGAGTGAAGAATCAGCACCGTCTGCAGCAGATCATCCGCCGCACCATTGGCCGCTGGCTGTCGACCAAGCTGCGCCGCGGTCCCATGATCGTGCCGATGGTGGTGCTTGTCGGCGGCGAAGACTGATTGCCGAAGCTGCGAGACCTGCTGGCTGGGCGAGGGGCACACCCTCGCCCAGCCTGTTTATATGAGGCATGTTGGAGCGTGCTTCAGTGCCGAGAAGCCCACACTGCGGTCAGCCTTGCCGCGGCGGTGTGCAGCGCCTGGGCGACCGATTCGTAGACGTCTTCTGCCAGACGGGAAGTCGGCGATGATGTCGACAGCGCTGCCGGCACCGGTGCGCCGGGCACATGAACTGCCAGGCAGCGAACGCCCACTTCCTGTTCTTCGTCGTCAAGGGCGAACCCGCGTTCTCGGCTCAAGGCCAGTTCCGCGCGCAGCGCCTGGTCATCGGCAGCCGAGGCGGAGGCGAGTATCGCGTCGACTTCACCGGGTTGCAGGTGGGCCAGTGTCGCTTTGCCCACGCCCGAACTGTGCATGGGAACTCGGGCGCCGACTTCTGTGAACATTCGCATGGATCGGCGGGACGCGGCTTGGGCGACGTAGGTCATGGTCGTGCCCTGCATAAAAGCGAGGTTGACGGTCTCTCCGAGTTCTTCTGCCAGGCGGTCGAGGATCGGCTGGAGGTCATAGCCGACCTGGGACGCTGCCTGCGCTCCCAGTCGAATGAGGGCGGCTCCCAGGGAATAGCGCTTGTCGGGCAGCTGGCCCACATAGCCTCGGGCTGACAGGGTCGCCAGGATTCGGTGAACTGTCGGGGCGGGCAGGTTCAGCTGTTCTGCAAGGTCGATCGAGCGGGCGGCTCCGCCCATGGAGCCGAGCGCTTCGAGTACGTCGAGGGTGCGGTCAACCGATTGGACTCGCGACGTCGGTGCCATTGTGCCTCCTGACTGCACGCACAAACCGGTGCGATGTAGAACACATCTAGGGTAGTATATTGATTTCGCTAGGTGGAAATGTAAATTCATTTTCAGACTCTGCTGCCTATACGCAAAATGCCGCTGATACTCAAAAGGTGGGCCGATGCTCGAAGAACTGATCTCCTCCCTGCCCGACGGTGTTGTCACCGTCAATCCAGACCAGATGGAGGCGTACCGTCGCGACCGCGCGAACGATCCCAATGCCGGAATGCCGCTGGCCGTTGTGCGGGCTCGCAGTGCCGAACACGTGCAGACTGCAGTTCGCTGGGCTGCCGAGCATGACGTTCCCGTCATTCCCCGTGGTGCCGGTTCCGGTCTGTCCGGCGGTTCGACCGCGCAGGACGGCGCCATCGTCATCTCCCTGGACAAGATGCGCGACATCACCATCGACGTTGCAACCCGCACGGCCGTCGTGCAGCCCGGCGCGTACAACGGGGAGGTCAATGCGGCGGCGCAGGCAGAGGGGCTGTGGTACCCGCCGGACCCTGCTTCGCGCGAGTTCTGTTCGATCGGCGGCAATATTTCGACCAACGCCGGCGGTCTGTGCTGCGTGAAGTACGGTGTCACAACGGACTACGTTCTGGGGCTGAAGGTGGTGCTGGCCGACGGCAAGCTCATCACCCTGGGCGGTCCGCGCGTGAAGGACGTGGCGGGCTTTTCGCTGACCAAGCTGTTCATCGGCTCCGAAGGTGCGCTCGGCATCGTCGTGGAGATCACCCTGCGGCTGGTTCCCAAGCAGCGCACCCCCTCGACCCTCGTGGCTGTCTTCCCCAGTCTCGAGTGCTCCTCGAAGGCGGTGCTCGACATCACCCGCGGCATGCAGCCGTCCATGCTCGAATTCATGGACAATGCGACCATCAACGCGGTTGAAGATGACCTGCGCATGGGGTTGGATCGCGCTGCGGCTGCCATGCTCATCATCCAGTCGGACGAGCCTGCCGAGTTTGCCGCATTCGAAATGCAGCGGATGGAAGACATCTGCAACGCGGCCGGGGCCACCGAGTGTCTGTCGACAACCGACCCGGATGAAGGTGAGCAGTTCGCCTTTGCTCGCCGTCATGCAATTCCGGCCATTGAGAAGACCGGCTCCATCCTTCTGGAGGACGTCGGCGTCCCCATTCCCAAGCTGGGTGACCTCGTTGTGGGCATTGCCGAGATCGCAGAGCGCAATGGTGTGCGCATTCCCGTTATGGCCCACGCCGGTGACGGCAACACCCACCCGCTCGTCGTCTTCGACCCCACTGTTGAAGGCGAAGAGGAGCGGGCCAACAAGGCCTACGGTGAGGTTATGAGCCTGGCCATCAACCTGGGCGGAACCATCACGGGTGAGCACGGCGTCGGCAAGCTCAAGCAGCCGTGGCTGAAGGACTACCTGGGCGACGATGTGTACGAACTCAACGAGCGCATCAAAAAGGCACTGGATCCCCAGGGCATTCTCAATCCCGGGACGATGGTTGTCGTAGGACCGCACGCTAAGCCCAACGCCTGATTCTGGCTATGCGGAGGCCTGTTGGGGCGGCTGTTGACTCCAACGGGACCTTCCGCCTAATCTTTCAATGTGTGAATCAAAGATTTCACAATGTGGAATCACACGAATAGGAGACAGACAATGACCACTGCCGATCTGCAGCTTCCTGAAGGCATGGAAATCACCGCTGAGCTCAAACCCGAATACTCCAAGGTCCTCACCGCTGAGGCCCTGCAGCTCATCGCCGACCTCCACCGCAAGTACGAAGGCGAACGCCAGGAGCGCCTGGCGGCGCGCATCGAGCGTCAGAAGTTCTTGGACGAAGGCGGCGAGCTCGACTTCCTTGAAGAGACCAAGGCCATTCGCGAAGACGATTCGTGGCAGGTGGCACCTCCGGCCCCCGGTCTGGAGGACCGCCGTGTTGAGGTCACCGGCCCCACCTACCGCAAGATGACGATCAACGCGCTGAACTCCGGCGCCAAGGCGTGGCTGGCCGACCAGGAAGACGCCAACACCCCCGCCTGGGATTCCGTCATCGGCGGGCAGATCAACCTGCTTGACGCGACCAACCGTGAAATCGACTTCGTTGCCGAAGAGACCGGCAAGGAATACAAGCTGCGTCCAGATGAAGAGCTGCCCACCATCATCGTCCGCCCCCGCGGCTGGCACATGACCGAAAAGCACATCCTCGTGGACGGCAACCCCGTCTCCGGTTCGATCGTCGACTTCGTTCTGTACTTCGCAAGTGCAGGCCGCAAGCAGATCGAAAAGGGCCGCGGCCCGTACTTCTATCTGCCGAAGATGGAATCGCACCTGGAAGCGCGCCTGTGGAACAACATCTTCGTTGATGCCCAGGAAGCTCTCGGTGTTCCGCGCGGCACCATCCGCGCCACCTGCCTCATCGAGACCTACCCGGCGGCATTCGAAATGGAGGAGATCCTCTACGAACTGCGCGAACACTCCTCGGGTCTGAACGCCGGTCGCTGGGACTACATCTTCTCGGTCATCAAGACCCACAGGAATAAGGGCGAAGACTGGATCACCCCGGACCGCGCCCAGGTCACCATGACCGTTCCGTTCATGCGCGCCTACACCGAACTTCTGGTGCGCACCTGCCACAAGCGCGGCGCGCACGCCATCGGCGGTATGTCGGCCTTCATTCCCTCGAAGGATGAAGAAGCCAACAAGAAGGCCTACGACCAGGTCACGAACGACAAGTCGCGTGAGGCCGGCGACGGCTTCGACGGTTCGTGGGTTGCCCACCCCGGAATGGTGGAAACCTGTAAGGAAGCCTTCACCAAGGTTCTGGGCGAGCGCCCCAACCAGATCGACAAGAAGCGCGAAGACGTCAGCGTTTCCGCGACTGACCTGCTCAGTGTGAAGGACACTCCCGGCCAGATCACTGAAGGCGGGCTGCGCACCAACATCTCGGTGGGCATCCAGTACGTCCAGTCGTGGCTCAACGGCAACGGCGCAGCCGCCATCAACGGTCTGATGGAGGACGCCGCGACCGCAGAAATCTCGCGCAGCCAGGTGTGGCAGTGGGTGAAGGAAGGCGTGAAGCTCGACGACTCCGGCGAGCAGATCACGAAGGACTTCGTCCAGAAGCTCATCGACGAAGAGACTGCCAAGCTCTCGGGTGACAACCTCGAGCAGGCAACCAAGCTCTTCACCGAAATGGCGCTGGATGAGGAATACCACGACTTTCTCACCCTTCCCGCCTATGAACTGCTGGGCTGATGGAGCCCTGAGCTGAAGGCCTTCCGCCTGACGCTCGCACACTGTGGCCCTCGCGAAGTATTCGCGGGGGCCACAGTGTGTTCTGGCTTCTGCCGGAGAGCAGTTGCCAGGTGGCAGCTACTTGCCGCGCAGAACCTCTGCCGCGGCAGAAACCGTGTCCGGGGTGTACATCGACCCGAACAGGTGAACGTGGGCCAGAAGGCCGAAAAGCTGGTGGGCGGGAATGTCGTTCCGCCACTTCTTCGGCATGGCGTGCTCGGACTCATAGCCGGCATAGATCTCATCGAGGTGAGGCGCACCGAACATGGCGAGCATCGCCAAATCCTCTAATCGGTGGCCGCCGTGGGCCGCCGGGTCGATGAGCACCGCACCGTCGACCGTCCACATGAGGTTCCCGCTCCACAGATCCCCGTGGACGCGTGCCGGATCTTCGGCGGGCCCACCGGCTATCCCGTCGTAGGCCCCATCAGCGATGAGGTTGACAGCGTCTTCAACCGTGCTTGCGCCCCGGTCGCCCAGCTGCCCACGGGTCCGTTCCAACAGCGGGCGCAGACGATCTTCCGCCCAGAACTCACCAAAGGATTCACGAGGTGCCGTCGGCACCTCGAACGGCTGACTCAGGGGACCGAAGTAGGCGGGGGAGTGGGGCGCCCAGCCGAACCCGGATGCTCCGCTGTTGTGCAGGAGGGCCAGCTGCGCACCAAAGGTGCGCGCCGCCTCGGGAGTCGATGGGGCAGGCTCCAGTCGTTGAAGCTCCAGCCGGTCATCTGCCACGCCGAGTACGCGAACCACCGGAATGACTCCCGGTTCAGCAAGCCACCGCAGACCGGCGGCCTCGGCTTCGAAGAAACCGGCAGGTGTACCGTTGCGCTGCTTTGTGAAAGTCATGTCTTCAGTCTATGAGCAGCCTTATGACCTCGACCCGCTGCCGCGGATTTCGACGTACAGCCATCTGGCTGCAGCCGCAATAGCGTAAATGAGTGTGGTGGATGCTGTGGTGGGCAAAGCGACATAAAGAAGAGTAAGAAAGACGCTCTCTATTGACCATTTCGGGCCAGAAGGATAAAGAGCCATTCCAGCCAGCGTGCAGAGCACAGTGAACAAGAGCAGTGATAGAATCACAGCCCACATTGTCCGCATGGCCCTCGTCGCAATAATAAAACCGGCGGCGACGATAGCAGGAACAGTTGTGACCCCTACGTAATATTGATTATATTCGCGTGGGCCATAGGGTCCGAACGGAAAATTAGAATAAAAGCAAAAGCAGGCTGCGGCACTGATCAAGATGCTCACTGCAAGCGCAATTCGATGGAAGCTCAAAGCCATATCCTTAGTGTAAATCTATTGCCGGGGTCGATGCAGAGCTGGCCGATTCATGGCTCGCACCACGGATCTTCGCGATGGCCCGCATGAGGTGGTAGATGCCGCGGAAGAGCACCGTGATGAACAGGAGCGCAGCGACCAGATGCGGTTCATGATTCTCCTCGTGTTGGCCAATTGACGCGCTACACGCCGCAGACCACAGAATACGCGGCACGGGCCGCCAGCGGACCTAATATGGTTCCATGGCGACCAGTACGACTTCCCCCGCTGCTGGTAAGCGCAGAAAGCGCGCGAGCAGAGCACCTGCCGAACCCGAAGCGGGGCCCAAGAAAGCAAACCCGGTGACCGGGGCATGGATGGGAGTTTCCCGCATGGCAGGCGATCGAACCCGCAAGGTGTTCTCAGAAGAACCCAACGACGACCCATCGCCAACCCGCCGTGACGGCACCGGGTTCTTCCTCATCGGATTGGCCCTCGTCATTGCGGCCTTTGAATGGTGGAACATTCCCGGCGCCATCGGCGGAGCTGTGCGAGCTGTCGTCGAAGGCACCGCCGGCCGTGTCGCTCTTGCCCTGCCGGTCATCTGCGTGGGCTACGCCGTGCGCCTGTTCATGCGCGGGGCGGACACACGCGGCAACAACCGCATTCTGTTCGGCATCATCGGCTTCATCGCCGCGGCAGCTGGTCTTGCGCACATCTACGCCGGGGTGCCCACGTTCGCCAATTCGCACGAGGCGATGGCCAACGGGGGAGGCGCCATCGGCTTCCTCTTGGCGACCCCTCTCGTGGCTGCTGTCACCGAATTCGTCGCAGTTCCGCTGCTGATCCTGCTGGGTCTGTTCTCAGTGCTCGTCATCACCGCAACCCCGGTTCAGGAAATACCGTCGCGCCTCATGGGCGCCTACGACCGACTGACCGGGGGTCGGTCGTCGCACTCAGAAGACGATGAGCACGGCAATGTGGATCTGGTTGCCGAGGGTCGGCGCACGTCGACTTTGAAGCCGATGGGAGCCAAGCGCCGGAGTCGGAAGAAGCAGGATGATGACGACGCCGAAAAATCGCGGGCCTATGACAAGGCGGTGATCGAAGAGTCTGAACTTCCGCCGTCGCAGCAGCAGACCACCGTTATGCCCACAGCCGGTGCTCCGACAGCCGGGAACGCCGACGATGCCGCGACAGAAGTCTTTGATGTGGACGCACCCAAACCGGGTCAGCGCCGTAAGACGAAAGCCGAAAAAGAACGTGCTGAGCTTAAGAAGAGCCTGGGCATGGACGATTCGGCTGACGCGGGAGCCCCGGGTGGGGCGGGGGCTGTCGGCGCGGCCAAAGCCGGAGATGTTGTTCCCGCTGTTTCCACACCGGCCCCGCACCCGACGGGCGAACTTCCTGAGCGGGTCACTCAGCTGTCGCTTGACGGGGATGTCACCTACACACTGCCGAGCACCGACCTGCTGACGGCCGGACCGCCGGCTAAAGAGCGCTCCGAAGCCAACGACCGCGTGGTCGCGGCGCTGCGCGATGTCTTCCACGAATTCAAGATCAATGCCGAAGTGACCGGCTTCAGCCGCGGACCAACGGTCACCCGCTACGAGGTTGAACTGGGGCCGGGCACAAAGGTTGAGAAGATCACCAACCTGTCGAAGAACATCGCCTACGCGGTGGCCAGTGCAGAAGTGCGCATCCTTTCGCCGATTCCCGGCAAGTCCGCCATCGGCATCGAAATTCCCAACAGCGACCGCGAAACCGTGGTCCTCGGCGATGTTCTGCGCTCCGGAGCTGCCCGTCAAACTGAACACCCGATGGTCGTCGGAGTCGGCAAGGACGTCGAAGGCGGCTTTGTCGTTGCCGACCTGTCGAAGATGCCCCACATGCTCGTAGCAGGTGCCACGGGCTCCGGTAAGTCAAGCTTCATCAACTCCATGATCACCTCGATCATGATGCGGGCGACCCCGGACGATGTGCGCATGATCCTCGTCGACCCCAAGCGCGTTGAACTGACGATCTACGACGGCATCCCGCACCTCATCACGCCCATCATCACCAATCCGAAGAAGGCTGCAGAAGCCCTCGAATGGGTCGTGAAGGAAATGGACGCCCGCTATGACGACCTTGCACACTTCGGATTCAAACACGTGCGCGAGTTCAACAAAGCCGTCCGCGAAGGCAAGCTCACACCCCCGGCCGGTTCAGAGCGCAAACTCCAGCCGTACCCCTACCTGCTGGTGGTCGTAGACGAACTCGCCGACCTCATGATGGTCGCTCCGCGAGACGTTGAAGCCTCCATTCAGCGCATCACCCAGCTGGCCCGCGCAGCCGGCATCCACCTGGTCCTGGCAACCCAGCGGCCCTCGGTGGATGTTGTTACCGGCCTGATCAAGGCAAACGTGCCCTCCCGCCTGGCATTTGCGACCTCGTCGCTTGCTGACTCCCGCGTGGTCCTCGACCAGCCGGGTGCTGAAAAGCTCATCGGCCAGGGTGACGCGCTGTTCCTGCCGATGGGAGCATCGCGGCCCATGCGCGTGCAGGGGGCGTGGATCAACGAATCTGAAATCGAAAAGGTCGTTGAACACGTCAAGGGGCAGCTTTCGCCGAATTACCGCGAAGACGTCCAGCAGGCCAGCCCGCAGAAGCAGATCGACGAAGAGATCGGCGACGACATGGACGACCTGCTGCAGGCGGTCGAACTCGTTGTCACAACCCAGTTCGGTTCGACCTCAATGCTGCAGCGCAAGCTGCGCGTGGGATTCGCGCGTGCGGGACGGCTCATGGACCTTATGGAGTCCCGCGGAATCGTCGGTCCCTCCGAAGGCTCGAAAGCCCGCGACGTGTTGGTCAAACCGGAAGACCTTCCGTCCACACTCGCCTACATCAAGGGTGAAACACCGCCGGCAGAAGAATCTGACACCGGCAGCGCAGCGGCGGCCGACCCAGCCGCATCCAGCGCTGCTGCAGCCAGCGGACCGCAGGTGAGCTCCACCTCGTCAGATCCGCTCAGCCATTCCGACTACACGGATGCGAGCGGGCGGACCTACGACGCCGAAACCGGGCTCGAGGTCGTTGAAGCCGGCGGGGAGGACGCCTGGGACCTCACCGGCCGCTGAGCGGTACAGTGAGCATGATGGAAACTTCGACTCAGGCACCCAGTTCGTGGAATGTGCCCAACGCTTTGACGGTCCTGCGGATCCTCATGGTTCCGCTGTTCTTGTGGCTTCTGCTGGCCCAGGGCGGGCAGGACCCGGTCTTACGACTGTGGGCTTTCGGCATTTTCTGCCTGGCGATGATCACGGATTGGATTGACGGGACTATTGCCCGCAAGTACGGGCTGATCACCGACTTCGGAAAGATCGCCGACCCGATTGCCGACAAGGCGCTCATGTCTGCGGCGTTCATCGGCCTGGCGATCATCGGCGGGCCCGGCGGTCTGCCGTGGTGGGTGCCGGTCATCATCCTTGTGCGCGAATACGGCATTACCGCAATGCGCCTGATTGTGGTCAAGAAGATCGTGCTGCCGGCTTCGAAGGGCGGCAAGATCAAGACTGTTCTGCAGACTGTGGCCGTGGGCCTGCTGCTCCTGGTGGTTCCAGTTGGGCATTTGGGCATTTCCGGACTGACCGTGGGACTGCTCGTTGTGGCGTGGGTGATTCTCGTCGCCGCGATTGTGCAGACCCTGTGGTCGGGTATGCAGTACGTGGTCGATGTCGGCAAAGCGCTGAAGCAGGCGGGCTGACAGCCATGAGTGGACCGGGCGCGGTCGATACCGTCGAAGGCGGCGGGCCGCAGTCTGCTGAGCTGTCGTCTGCTGAGCCGGGGCCAGTGGAGCCGCGGTCTGCTGATCCGCGGCCCGGTGCCCGCGAAGTGATTGCGGCGGCATCACAGCGGGGTCTTACAATCGCAGCCTGCGAATCGCTGACCGCGGGCCTGCTTGCGGCTTCGCTGGCCGATGTGCCTGGCGCTTCGGCCGTTCTGCGCGGCGGATTGGTCACTTATGCCACCGAACTCAAGCACACGCTGGCCGGGGTTGACGCCGATCTTCTTGCGCAGCGCGGTGCGGTTGATCCTGATGTTGCACTGTCAATGGCCCGAGGCGCCGCCCAAGTCTGCGGTGCCGAGCTCGGGATCTCCTGTACGGGGGTTGCCGGACCGGATCCGCAGGACGGCAAACCCGTGGGACGGGTGTACATCGGGCTGTGGCAAACCGGTGGGGCCGGTCGACCTGGGGACAGTGGAGCCGACGCCGAAGGGTGCGGACACGTTCAGCGGTACGACTTTTCGGGCAGTCGAGCACAGATTCGCAGTCAGGTTGTCGACGCTGGTTTGGACCTGCTGGCTCGCGCTCTCGGCTGAGCACACTGGGGTGCCGGCAGATGGGAGCCGGGCAAGCTGAATGGTTCATCTGTGCTTGTGTCTGAGCCTGCCTGTAGTCTTGGGAACAAATCTTTGCCAGTCGTGGTTGTCTGTTAAGAATGAATGATCAACTGTTTACGAGTCGCCTAGAGGGAGGCCACCTATGACTCTCGTCCGCACGGAAATCGGCGACACCCTGCGCTCGGCGCGACGCCGTCAGAACCGCACCCTGCGGGACGTTTCTACCGGTGCGCGCGTGTCACTCGGCTACCTCAGCGAAATTGAACGCGGGCAGAAGGAAGCCTCGTCGGAGCTTCTGGCTTCTATCTGCTCTGCTCTCGACGTCCCGCTGTCCGCTGTTCTGCGGGAAGTCAGCGACCGCATCGCTCTGGCTGAAAGCGTCGAAATTCCGGACACCGTGCCAGCTGAAATGTCTGAAAGCTACTTGGGTGGGGACGCCCTGGCGCCCCAGCGATGATTGGCAGCTGATGCAGCACACGGTCTACTGGGAGCTCATGGAAGACGAATTCGGTGCGATGCGCGCCCGTTCGCTGCATACCGACCTCGCACTGAGTTCGCTTGACTCCCGCACGCCGGCCGAAGCTTTCGATGCCGGTTTTGAACCACGCGAAATCTGGGAAGCCGTCTGTGACAGCACAGGGGTTCCATTTGAACGCCGTTTGGGCAAAGACAAACCACTGTCGACACCGTTCTGAATCGCGTCGGGTTCTGGCGGAGCATGGTTTGCACCGGAGGAACATTCTGCAGATGAGGGCACAAACCGAGGCGAAAATACACGGATCGCCTCTGTTTGTGCCCTCATCTGCGCACTGATCGAAGCCTCAGCGGGTTTTATCCACAGATTCTCGGTGAGGTCTGGTAATGCGGGTCTCGAATCAATAGCCTGGAGACAGTTCACAAAGGTGTGGCGAACAGGAATTGATCATGTTCTCTCTGTCTGGACATTCTCGTAGTGGCGGCTCGTGCATGCGAAAAGTGCGTCGTGGAGTGGCTGCGGCGCTTGTTGGGTGTTTGGCTTTATCGGGGTGTTCGGGCGGAAAGCCCGAAGGCCAAGGCGCGGACGGGTCTGAATCTGGTTCGCCGTTCGCGGCTCCGGAGGACTCGACCCCGACTGTTCCTGAGTACAAGGTCGAAGACGGACTTGTGCTGTCAGCTGATGACAAACGGCTAGCCGACGAAGCGGTTGTCTTCTTCACGGAGTACATGGCCGCAGCGAACCGAGCTTACAAAGACGGCGGTGTCTACTGGGACAAGTACATCGACATGTCTGCCGAGGATCTTAAAAAGGCAAATGAACAGACCCGGGAGGACCAGGACACTAAGGGTTACAGGGCCGTGAACGACCTAAAGCATCAAACCCCAAAAATCCTAGATTTTGGGGCTGATGAGGACGCTGTCATCGTAGCCGCATGTTTGGATCTCAGGAATTGGGAGCGGGTATCGAATGAGGGGGCGTTTCGTCCAGAGGGTGAACGCGACTTGCCTGCAATGGGTTTCTATCTGCGGAAAGATAACGGCGTTTGGAAAGCAGCTGAGATGTACATAGAGAGTCCGTCATGCAATATCGACTGACACAAGCCGTGCTAATCGCTGCATTGTTTGCGGCGATATCTCTGGTGATGTGGCCACAACATGCTGTGGCAAGCGCGAACTGCGGTCTCTTCGACAGGACAATCAGTTGTTCCAACTCGTTGACGAAGAAAAGCAAAGTTTCTCGCAAACCGACACGTTCCAAGTCAGGGTCGGGATACACAAAAAAGCGTCCGAGCAGGCCCGCGGGCAATAAGTCGGGCGCTGGTTCGGCTGAGCCTCCTCCTCCGGTTGTTCGGTGGCACAACAAGTGTGGTGCGAGGCCGATTGCTGTTGATGGCGGTCATTGCTGGGTGCGGCATGAGCAGCCCCGGCAGCCAGCCGCCCCGAGTCCTCCCTCCCGCGGGCAGGCCCCGGTTCAAGAAGCGCCTGCGCTTCCCGCGGTTCCTGTTGTTACGCAGAGGGATTTTCAGTCTGTTCCTCTGTCCGCAGGGGTGGTTCACGTGTGGCCGAACGGCTGGGGTGTAGCTGGGAAGCGGACCGCGTTTTGGACCGAGGACACCACCCAGACGAAGACGCTGACGATGTTGGGCCAGCAGGTCACCGTCGAGGCCGTCCCGGTGTCGTGGCGGTGGGATTTTGGTGACGGAACGGTGAAGTGGACGCATTCACCGTGGCGCAAGCCGGTGAGCTTGGAGCGCGCTGGTTTCTATCATGTGTACAGCAAGGCTGAGCGCGTAAAGGTGACTGTCACGGTCAGGTATGAGGGCCGATACCGTGTGGGTGACGGTCCGTGGACGGATATTGATGGGACAGCTGAGAAGACAAGCCCACCGCGGGATGTCACTGTCTATCGGTATGAGAAGTATGTGGTCAGTGAGCACTGCAAGCGCCGCAATTGCCTAGAGGAAAATCGGGCCAACCGCTGAATTCCACCACTCGCACAGGCGGCTGCTGCAGCGCGCCATGGAGGCCTCCCAGGCAGGCTGTGGAGCAGCAAGAAGTTTCGCTGCGACCAGTCGAGCAGACACACCGGAAGCAATATAGAACACGTGTTCGGGTGCGTGTATTGTTGTCCTGCCAGCGAAAAAGTTATCCACAGCTTTTGAATTGGCGTTCTCTATGTCAGTGCCTCGGTCTACAGTCAGAGCACAACGTCCAATGAGGAGGATCCATGGCAAGCAAGCCAGCATCGCGCACCGCTGAAGAACGGGCAGCGGAACAGAAGACCAAAGCTCTTGACTCAGCGCTGGGGCAGATTGACCGGCAGTTCGGCAAAGGCGCCGTTATGCGTTTGGGTGACGAAGAGCGCCCGCCCATTGAAGCAATTCCCACTGGTTCGCTCGCGCTGGACGTAGCACTAGGCGTCGGCGGTCTGCCGCGCGGTCGCGTCATTGAAGTCTACGGCCCGGAATCATCCGGTAAAACCACCGTTGCGCTGCATGCTGTCGCCAGCGCTCAGCAGGCCGGCGGTCTAGCAGCGTTCATTGACGCCGAACACGCACTTGACCCGGTGTACGCCAAAGCGCTCGGCGTCGACACCGACAACCTTCTCGTGTCGCAGCCGGACACCGGTGAACAGGCTCTGGAAATTGCCGACATGCTGATTCGCTCCGGCGCTCTCGACATCATCGTCATCGACTCCGTCGCAGCTCTCGTGCCCAAGGCTGAAATCGAAGGCGAAATGGGCGACTCCCACGTGGGTCTGCAGGCGCGGCTGATGTCGCAGGCGCTTCGCAAGATCACCGGTGCGCTGGCCAACTCCAAGACCACCGCCATCTTCATCAACCAGCTGCGTGAAAAGGTCGGCGTCTTCTTCGGCTCACCCGAAGTCACCTCCGGTGGTAAAGCACTGAAGTTCTACGCCTCCGTGCGCATTGATGTTCGCCGCATTGAAACACTCAAAGAAGGCGCAGACGCCGTCGGCAACAAGACCCGCGCCAAAGTGGTCAAGAACAAGGTGGCTCCGCCCTTCAAGCAGGCTGAATTCGACATCATCTACGGCAAGGGAATTTCCCGCGAGGGCAGCATCATCGACATGGGCGTAGACAACGGCATCATCCGCAAATCCGGTTCCTGGTTCACCTATGACGGTGATCAACTGGGCCAGGGCAAAGAGAACGTGCGCCGCTTCCTAGCGGACAATCCTCAGCTGCGTGACGAAATCGAACTGAAGATCCTGACCAAGCTGGGCATTGTCGGCGCTGACGAATCAGCAGAAGAACAGGAGGAGACTCCGGCCAATGCCTGACACAGCTGGCACGGTGCGTCAGCTGCAGGAACAAATCGACGCGATCTCCGCGGAACATTCCGCGGAGAGACGCGACGATTACCGCATCCCCTCAGACGACCCTGAGTACAAGCGGGCGAAAAAGCGGGCACTCAACATCCTCAGTGCCCGCGACCATTCCTCAGCTGAACTGCGCGACAAACTGCTGAAGAAAGAACACCCCGAAGACGTCGTTGAGACCCTGATCGACAAACTCACCAACGCAAACCTGCTTGATGACAGGGCCTACGCTCACGGCTATGTGCGCGCCCAAAGACAGAGCCGCAGCCTGTCGAAGAAAGCTCTGCGCATGCAGATGCGCAAAAAGGGCCTACCTGACGGTGCGGTGGCAGAAGCACTCGAAGACGTCCATGCGGAAGACGAACACGAACTCGCGTTCTCTGTGGCAATGAAAAAGGCACACAGCACCCGCGGGCTTCCTCGAGAAGTCCGCGAACGCAGAATCCTCGGCATGCTCGCTCGTCGCGGATTCCCCACGGGCATCTGCCTCGACGTCACACGCCGAGCACTCGACGAAGTCTGACCTCAGCGGCTGGGCGGGCGCTCGGGTTAGTCCCCAGCTGTCAGCCGCCGGACCGCGGACTCAAGCTGACGGGCTCGTTTATGCCGAAGGTCTTGCGCAACACCGTGCGCATAGCCTCATAACCGCAAACACCATGCACACCGGGGCCCGGCACGGCAGCCGCTGAACACAGAGCAACCCGTGCCGTAGTCCCATCGACAGTGCGAACCAAACCAAAAGAATAGGGATCCCACGCAGGCCGAGGCCGGGCCACAAGGCGATACGCGTTAACACTGCCAGCCGCAATGTCACCGCCAACATAGTTCGCGTTGTGCTCACTCATCCTTGACGCAGGAACACAGCGCGAGGCAACAACAACATCGCGGAAGCCAGGAGCAAATCGCTCAATCTGCCGGACCACATGCTCCGTAACGTCAACGGAACACCCCAAGGGAACGTGTGCATAGGTCCACAGCGGGCGCAAACCGCTCGTCTCACGTGATGGATCAGCAACCGTCGGATCACTCGCGAGAACCAGCGGCAACGGCGGCATCACACCTTGGGAGACCGCATGCTGTGATGCAGCGATTTCCGACCACGTGCCGCCCAGGTGAACCGTGCCGGCCAGGCCTACATTCGGATCGCGCCACGGAACAGGGCCTGACAGAACAAGGTCAACCTTGGCAACACCACTGTGATGCCCAAGAGAGCGCAAGCTCCTCGTCACTGAGCCGGGTAAGTGCTCGGCAAAGATTCCTGCCGCAGCTTCCGCCGTCGTATCGCACAGATACGCTCGCGCAGGCGGCAACTGGGAAGAATCGGAAATATGAGCACCGGTGACAAATGACCCGCCATGGGCCTCAATGTCCGTCACAAGAGCATCCACAATCGTCTGAGACCCACCTCGCGGAATGGGCCAACCATCCCGGTGACCCGTCATCGCGAGCATGAGTCCCACGCCCGCAGACGACAGCGTTCCCAGACGACCAGGGGAGTGAGCTGCAACCCCACCCAACAGCGCACGCGCCCGAGCCTTAGAAAACAACCCCGCACCACCGGCCCGCGCGACCTTGACCACCGAACCAACAAAACGTGCAGCCGCGGCGGCACCTCGGGCCTTCAGAACCTCACGCGGCACGCTCCGCTTCGACCCCAGACCCAGCGCGACCACCGCCTCGGGAGCCTCAAGCAAAGGCAAGAACAGATCACGCCAACGCGAACCGTCGACACCCAGTTCGGCAGCTGTCCGATCCAGGCTGTGCCACGCAACCGCGGAAGGCTCATCCTCAAGAGGGTGCGCGTAGGAGGCTTCTGGCAGAAGCAGGTCGACACCTCGGGAAGGGAGATCAAAAGCAGAAAAGAAAGGCGAAGCAACAGCAAGGGGATGAACAGCCGAACACAGATCGTGCACAATCCCGTCAGCCAAACCCAGGTCCGCAGTGCGCGCCCCACCGCCCAGCGTTGGCTGAGCCTCGTACACGACAACCCGCAGACCCGCCCGAGCAGCCGTCACACCAGCCGCCAAACCATTCGGGCCCGAACCGATGACAACAACGTCAGGATGTGGGTCGCTCATGGTGCGCAGTATTCCACAGCGACAACAGCACCACCGGCCACACGACACTGCAGAACCCGCAAACCCAACGGCTAGAATGACGCCTGATGACTGAGGCAACGACGATGACTGACACAACCACAGCACGCCCTCGCACCTACGAGGTCAAAACCTACGGGTGCCAGATGAACGTGCACGACTCCGAAAGACTCTCGGGGCTTCTTGACGACGCCGGATACTCCCCAGCGCAGACCGGCGAACAGGCAGACATCGTCGTCTTCAACACCTGCGCGGTACGCGAAAACGCCGACAACCGCCTGTACGGAAATCTGGGCCGCTTAGCCGAGGTCAAAGAACAGCGCCCCGGCATGCAGATTGCCGTCGGCGGCTGTATGGCCCAAAAAGACCGCGATACCATCGTCAAACGCGCCCCATGGGTCGACGTGGTCTTCGGCACCCACAACATGGGATCACTGCCTGTGCTGCTCGAACGCGCACGCCACAACCAGGAAGCCCAAGTCGAGATCAAAGAAAGCCTCGACGTCTTCCCCTCGACCCTGCCCACCCGCCGCGAATCCACCCACTCCGGGTGGGTGTCGATTTCTGTGGGCTGCAACAACACGTGCACGTTCTGCATCGTCCCGGCTCTGCGCGGCAAAGAAAAAGACCGTCGCCCCGGCGACATCCTCGCCGAAGTCGAAGCACTCGCAGCCGAAGGCGTTGTCGAAGTGACCCTGTTGGGTCAGAACGTCAATTCCTACGGCACCGAATTCCGCGACAGGGGCGCATTCGCAAAACTGCTGCGCGCTGTCGGCCAGGTACCGCGCATTGAGCGCGTGCGCTTCACCAGTCCGCACCCGGCGGCATTCTCCGACGATGTCATCGACGCTATGGCCGAAACCCCCACCGTCATGCCGCAGCTGCACATGCCGCTGCAGTCCGGATCGGACAAAGTGCTCAAAGACATGCGGCGCTCCTATCGCACCAAACGGTTCATGGGCATCCTCGACAAAGTGCGCGAACGCATTCCGGGTGCCGCCATCACCACCGACATCATCGTCGGCTTCCCCGGAGAAACCGAAGAAGACTTCCAAGACACGATGGATATCGTCGAACAGGCCCGCTTCGCCCAAGCCTTCACGTTCCAGTACTCCATCCGCCCGGGCACCCCGGCGGCAGACATGGACAACCAGATCCCCAAGGACGTCGTCCAGGAGCGTTTCGAGCGCCTGACCGCTCTGCAAGACCGGATCTCCTTGGAAGAGAACGAGGCGCTGCTCGGCTCTGAAGCCGAAATCCTCGTGACCGGACTTCCCGATGCACTGCACGGCCGGTTCTCAGGCCGCGCCCGGGACAACCGGCTGGTTCATGTCAATGCCGACCCGGACACTCCCGTCCGCCCGGGCGACTTCGTGACCACCACGCTGACGGAGGCCAAGCCCTACTTCCTCATCGCGGATGCCCCATACACACTGCGCACATCCCCAGCCGGTGACGCGTGGGACCTCGCACAGGCAGACAGCTGTGGTGCAGGCTCCGGCTCAGCAGGTCCTGCTGGTCCCACTGTCCTGGGCATGCCGACCATCCGCACGCGATGACCTTCCGCGCCGCCGTTGTCCCAGCCGCGCCGGTGTACACGGCCGGCGTGACACGCACCCGGACACCAGCGGAAGACACGCTGCGCCAGTCCATGCTCACCGCGATCGCGTGGGCCGCGGGCGGCAGCACAGAAATCGGCATTGACGCTGACACCCCGATCGTCGGTCTCGGCGCGTACGGCATCGACCGAGGCGTCGACATGCACACGGGCGAGCTCCTCACCGGTAGCGCATGGCAGGCCGCGGTCGCTGAACTGCCCGATGAGGCCGCCCGTCAGGCTGTTCAGGACGCGTGCGCCCGCGCTGGATCGGCCGCCCTGCTGGCGGTCGAGGCGGGGCTGACCCCGGTCCCACTGGACCGCGCACAAGCCGCACTCATCACCTTCGACTTCTCTGCCACCTCGACCCCCGATGGGCCCCTGGCCCCCGTCGACGGCGCGGCAGAACACGACCGGGCCCTCATGGAAGCCATCAAAGCCGGTCAAGTTCAAGCCCTGGCACAAGCAGCGCAGGATTCCCGCACCTTTGCGTCGAACACCGAGTCGCTGCAGCGGCTGCTCAGCGCACACCGCCAGCCCGACGTCCACGTTGACTATGACGCAGAAACTCTCAGCACCCGCACCGCTGTGCTGCGGATGGAGTTTCCGTGACAGCGCACACCCGTCCGGTCATCAACATCGTCGGAGCAACGGCAACCGGCAAATCCGACCTCGCAGTCCGCCTAGCCGAACACTATGGCGGCGAAATCATCAACGCCGACGCCATGCAGTTCTATCGGGGAATGAACATCGGCACGGCAAAGATCACGCAGGCCGAAACCAGGGGAGTGCCGCACCACCTGCTCGACGTTCTCGACGTGACCCAAGACGCAAGCGTCAGCGAGTTCCAACAGCAAGCCCGCGCTCTCATCGCCGATATGCGAGCCCGAGGCGTGCAGCCCATCCTGGTGGGCGGGTCTGGCCTCTACGTGCGGGCGGCAACAGATGTCATGAACTTTCCGGGAACCGACCCGCACCTGCGCTCACGCCTGGAGCGAATAGCGCAGCTTGGCGGCACACACGACCTCCACGGGCTGCTGACGGAACTCGACCCGGAAGCCGGCGCGAAGATCAAGATCGAAGACACCCGGCGCATCGTGCGTGCCGTGGAAGTCATAGCGCTTACTGGTGAGACCTTCACATCGCACCTTCCCGAATACACCTACGTCATGCCGACCGTGCAGATCGGCCTGCGCATGAATCGCGATGACCTGCGTGAGCGCATCAGCACCCGCGTCCACTGCATGATTGAAAACGGCTGGGTTGACGAGGTTCGTGCGCTCATCGCCGCGGGCATAGAAGAATCGACAACCGCTTCTGCCGCAATCGGCTATCGACAGCTGATCGCCTATGTGCGCGGCACCATGACACTCGAAGAGGCCATCGAACAGACCATCATCCGCACGGGCCAGTTCGCCAAGCGGCAGGAAACCTGGTTCAAACGCGACCCGCGCATTCATTGGCTGCCTGCAGACGGCCCTGAGCTCTTCGACCAGGCGCTGGCCATCATCGACAGGCAGGAGACCGCATGAAACTCACCAAGGGCCACGGAACTGAAAACGACTTCCTCCTGTACGCCGACGACACTGTAAGGCTCGACTCGCACGCGATCGCCGCGATCTGCGACCGGCGCACAGGCATCGGCGCCGACGGCGTTATCCGTGCGGCGACCATCGGCTCAGTTGATGCACCAACAGCCCGCGTTGCCGAGGAAGCCGGCGCCCAGTGGTACATGGACTACCGCAACGCAGACGGCTCACCAGCGGAAATGTGCGGAAACGGGGTGAGGGTCTTCACTCATTTCCTACGCGAAACCGGGCTGCAGATGACCGAAAAGCTCATCATCGGAACAGCTGTCGGGCCCGTAACGGTGGAAACGACCACGAGCCCCTTCGCCAACGCTGCAGGCTCTGCTCACAACGCCGACTCAGCCACGTGGTACCGCGTTCGCCTGCCGCGCGGGCCCAAGCCGATAGCCGATGACGCCTTCGCCGCTGTTGCAAACCTCCGCCCGCCCAGACCCGCAGCGAGCGTCGACATGGAGAATCCCCACACCGTCGTCGCTGTGGCCCAAGCAGCTGAACTCGAAGCGCTCGACCTGCGCAAACCACCCGAAGTCCAGCCCGTACCGCCAGACGGCACGAACGTCGAGTTCATCGTCATCGAACAGGGCCCGCTGCCCGAAGTCACCAACCCCCGTCTGCAGAACGCAGGGCGTTTGAGCATGCGCGTATACGAACGAGGTGTCGGGGAGACCCGCGCGTGCGGCACCGGGGCGTGCGCGGCGGCGCTGGCCGCCAGCCACTGGGCCGGGAAGGCGGCACCTCGAGAATGGTTCGTTACCCAGCCGGGCGGAACAGTGCTCGTCGAGGTGGAAGATGATGTCGCGATTCTGTCCGGTCCCGCTGTTCTTACAGCAGAAGCGGCCCTTCTATGAGCGCCGCCGCCGTGGCGCTGTCACGCTGCCGGTATAGGCGGTCGTCACTTCGGCGCGACAGCTGAAAGGACCCGAAACCCCTTGGACGATGCGGCGCGGGAAACGGTGAAGCCTTCCGGCAGGTTTTCCTGCATCCATATCTGCAGCGAGTCTGAACCGAGGTTTTTGGCTACTGCGAGGAGTGCTTGCCCGCCGGGCTTCAGTCGGGGCAGCCAGGTCAGCAGAAGTTCGTGCAGCACGTCTTTGCCCACGCGGATCGGCGGGTTGGACCAGATCGCGTCAAAGCGCACATCGTCTGGAATCTGTTCGGCGGTGACGGGGCGGATTGAGTTAAGTCCCGCCTCGGCGGCATTCTTCTTTGTCAGCTGAAGTGAGCGTTCGTTGACATCGAGTGCCCAGACGCGCGTGGACGTCCCGGCATCGCGGGCGCTGAGACCGGCGTGCAGCGCTATCGGGCCCCAACCGCACCCAAGGTCCAGCACATTGCCGCAGGGAACCTCGGGCAGGTGGTCGAGCAGAACGGCGGTGCCTTTGTCAACGCGGCCGGGGGAGAACACGCCGGAGTCAGTCGTGACTGTCAGGTCGTGACCGGCCAGGCACACCTGCAGCGACCGTGGTCGTGACTGTGCGTTCGGGGTGGAAGAAAAATAGTGCTCGCTCACAGCCCTCAAGCCTACGCGCTCGCGGCACCGACAACCGCGCCCTGTGGGACAATGGGCCGCAATGCGAGAAGAAGACAAACTTTCAGCCCCCGGTGCCTCGAGTGCTGAAGACAGCACCCCCGGCAGCTCGGGTGAAGCCCCCGACGAAACCCGCTCCGGCACCTCAACAGGCGAGTCCAGCCGCGAAGACGACATCATCAACCGTGTACTGTCGCGGGCGGACTCATCGCTGACCGCAGCGGAGCTCGCCGCTGACGACGACACCAACTTCGATGTCCAGGAGCGTGCCGCACTGCGCCGTGTGGCCGGGCTGTCGACGGAACTCGAAGATGTCACGGAAGTCGAATACCGTGACGTCCGCCTGGAAAACGTGGTGCTCGCAGGCGTGTACACCGACGGTACGGCCGAAGCTGCTGAAGACTCCCTGCGGGAACTTGCCGCCCTTGCCGAAACAGCTGGATCGACTGTCCTCGACGGTGTGATTCAGCGGCGCGACACTCCGGACCCGGCCACCTACTTGGGCCGCGGCAAAGCCAGTGAACTTGCTGAAATCGTAGGTGCCGTGGGTGCTGACACCGTCATCTTCGACTCCGAACTCGCCCCTTCCCAGCGTCGTGCCCTCGAAGACGTCGTCAAGGTCAAAGTCGTCGACCGTGTGGCGCTCATCCTCGACATCTTCGCCCAGCACGCCAAGAGCCGCGAAGGCAAGGCACAGGTCGAACTCGCACAGCTGGAGTACCTGCTGCCGCGTCTGCGCGGCTGGGGTGAATCCATGTCGCGGCAGGCCGGTGGACAGGTGGCCGGCGGCGCGGGAATCGGTTCGCGCGGTCCCGGTGAGACCCAGATCGAACTCGACCGGCGGCGCATCCGCAAGCGGATGGCCAAACTGCGCCGCGATATTGCCAAAATGACGCCTGCCCGCGAAGTCAAACGGTCTTCGCGCAAACGCAATCGCATCCCGTCGGTCGCGATCGTCGGCTACACCAACGCGGGCAAGTCGAGCCTGCTCAACCGGCTGACCGATGCCGGGGTCATGGTGCAGAACGTCCTGTTCGCCACCCTCGACCCCACCGTCCGGGCAGCCGAGGCGGAAGACGGACGCACCTACACGCTGACCGACACGGTCGGCTTCGTGCGCAATCTGCCCCACCAGCTGGTCGAAGCGTTCCGCTCCAGCCTGGAAGAGGCCGGGCAGGCGGATGTGCTTCTCCACGTGGTCGACGGTTCGCACCCCGACCCGGAGGGACAGATCGCGGCCGTCCACGATGTCCTCGCCGATGTCGTCGAGCCTTCCGTGCCGGAACTCATTGTCATCAACAAGGCCGATATCGCCAAGCCCGATGCGGTTGCACGGCTTATGCGCCGCCACCCAGGGGCCGTGGCGGTCTCCGCGCACACCGGTGAGGGCCTGGACATTCTGCGCACGACAATCGCCGATGCGCTGCCGCACCCCGAATGCGAGCTCACCGCCCTCATTCCCTACAATCGCGGCGATCTGCTGTCCGCAGTTCACGAAGACGGCGAAATCGAGCGGATCGAGCACATTGACGAAGGCACTGTCGTTCACGCATTCGTCAACGGCGAACTCGCCGCCCAGCTCGAACCTTTCCGGCGGCCCGACATGTTCGCGGGCGCTTCATCTGACCCCAGCTCGCACGAGCTGCCGATTCCCACAGCCGCGCCTACCTCGCCCGAGCCCGTCACACCCGATCCCACCTCGCATGATGAACCCGCGGGGGAGCGCGCGTGAAGGACGCTGCCGAGCTGCTGGAGAAAGCCGTCGCCGCACTGCACGGCAGTCCCCGCGAAGGCCAACAGCAGATGGCCGAGGCTGTGAACTCGGCGCTCGAAACCGAAACGCACCTGCTGGTGCAGGCCGGGACAGGCACGGGAAAGTCCTTGGGCTACCTCGTGCCCGCGGTGCGCTATGCCGTCGGCTCCGGCGAGCGGGTGATCGTCTCCACCGCAACGCTGGCGCTGCAGGCACAGATCGTCGACCGGGACATCCCGCGGCTGGCAAAAGCCCTGCGCGACGACCTCGGACGCCGACCGAGTGCGGCCGTACTCAAGGGACGCCGCAATTACCTGTGCAAACACAAACTCGCCGGCGGATACCCGGATGACGAGGCGGGGCTCCTGTTCGACACGGGAGCTGACGATGCGGCACACCGGGGCGGATCCATGAGCGCCCTGGAATCTGAGATCGCCCGCATCCGCTCGTGGGAACAGTCCACAGATACGGGCGACCGCGACGATTTGGCGCCCGGAGTCTCCGACCGCACGTGGTCCCATGTGTCCGTCAACGCCTACGACTGCCTGGGCCAAAAGTGTCCCATGGTCGAAGAATGCTGGGCTGAACTTGCACGCACAAAAGCCTCTGGTGCTGACGTCGTAGTCACCAATCACGCCCTGCTGGCAATTGATGCCTTCGGCGAAAATTCAGTGCTGCCGTCCCATTCGGCAGTCATTATTGACGAAGCCCACGAACTGCGCGACCGCGTGACATCGGCCCTCACCGGCAGTCTGACCGACACGATGCTCTCAGCGGCCCACTCGGCGGCAAGGAAGCACTCGGGGGCAACACCGGCGGCGCTCAGCGATTTCGACACTGCCCGCACGTCGCTGTCTGATGCGCTGGCGCAGGCGGAAGCGGGTCTGCTGCGGATGTGGCCCGAGCCCCTGCAGGACGCGGTCGTGGCTCTGCGTGACAGTGCTCGCACACTGCTGAGCGCCTGCGGTGAGGCCGAGCGGGGCAAAGAGGCCGATTCGGGCTTGACGGTTGCGCGCGCTCGCATTCAGGAGGTCTTCGATCTTGCGGAGAGAATGACCGACGGCAGCGCCAACGACGTCGTCTGGGTCAGCCGCAGTTCGTTTCGGGGTACGGAGACCGTCAGCCTCGTGATCGCTCCGCTGTCGGTTGCCGGCACCATGCGCCGCGGCCTGTTTGAAGAAGCAACCGTTGTCGCAACATCTGCAACCCTGGCGCTGGGCGGCCGATTCGAACCGGTCGCAGCGTCACTCGGTCTGGAGGGCCCTGACAGTCCGCGCTATGACAGCCTCGACGTGGGCTCACCGTTTGACTACCCCAAACAGGGCATCCTCTACGTTGCCGGCCATCTGCCCAAACCCGGCCGCGGAGGCCTCAACGTCGAACAGCTCGAAGAGCTGCGCGAACTCATAGAATCCTCCCGCGGGGGAGCGCTGGGACTGTTCTCATCGAAAGCCGCGGCCGAGCAGGCAGCCGAATACATGCGCGAGCACACCGATCTGCCGATTCTGCTGCAGGGCGAAGACGGCCTGGGCAGCCTGGTGCGGTCCTTCAGCTCCGATGCCGACTCCAGCCTGTTCGGCACCATCTCCCTGTGGCAGGGAGTCGACGTTCCCGGTGATGTCTGCCGCCTGGTCCTGATCGACCGGATTCCCTTTCCCCGCCCGGACGATCCTCTCTCCACCGCCCGCACGGAAGCTGCCACCCGCCGAGGTGCCAACGGCTTCATGGCCGTCTCTGCAACTCACGCTGCTCTCAAGCTGGCACAGGGGGCCGGCAGACTCATCCGCTCAACATCGGATCGGGGTGTCGTCGCGGTGCTTGATTCGCGCTTGCGAACGGCTCGCTACGCGAACTTCCTCATGGCAACACTGCCGCCCATGTGGAGAACAGAGAGCCCCGCGGTGGTCCGCGGGGCTCTCGAAAGGCTCAAACCGGAAGACTAGATGCGCCGGATGACCGCGGTCACAACACCCATGATGGTGGCAAAGGTGCCGTCAATGGGGGCGTAGTCAGGGTTCTGCGGCAGCAGCCATTGTTTGCCGTCCTTGCGCTTGAGCGTCTTGACCGTGGCTTCGTCATCCAGAAGGGCGGCGACTATTTCACCGTTCTCGGCGGTCGGCTGGCTGCGCACCACAACCCAGTCGCCGTGGCAGATGGCCGCATCGATCATCGAGTCTCCGACGACGTTGAGCAGGAACAGATTGTCCCCGGCGCCGACTAGCTGGCGCGGCAGCACGAACACGTCGTCCACGTTCTGCTCTGCCGTAATGGGACCGCCGGCGGCAATGCGGCCGACCACTGGTACGGCGGCCGCGTTCGAGGAGCTCTCCACCGCTGGGGCTTCGGCGACCTCAGCGGGGTTGACAACCTCGATCGCCCGCGGACGCTTGGGGTCGCGCCGCAGATAGCCGAGCTTCTCGAGCTGATTGAGCTGGTGTGCAACAGACGACAGTGAGGCCAGCCCCACCGACTTTCCGATCTCGCGCATGCTCGGCGGATAGCCGTTGCTGTGCACTGACGCTTCAATGGTCTCCAGCACCTGCCGCTGACGGGCAGACAGTGAACGGTCGTCCGCGGCAGCTGAAGCGACCGGCAGGGAAGACTCGCTGTCACGGTGCCTGCGGAACGTGCTGACCTCCTTGGCCACATCGGTGTCGCGCGGGCGGCCGCGAGTTCGACGCGACTGAGTCATGACTCTGTCCTCTCAGCCCAAACCCTGACGTTTCTGCCGGTCAGAAGTGTGGAGCAGGTTATGTCAGTGCCTCGTGGGAGGCTCTGAAGCGTGGGAATCGGATGCAGTGTTCGAATCTATTTTCACATAGATGTTCGACAAACAGCGGATTCTGTTCTAATGTGTGTCTTAGAACATCAGTTCGAATAATGCGAATGGCCGTGGGGCAAGCGGCCGTCCGCGCCATCGCATTGTCGGGGTCGAAGGCTTCGGCTGTGTTAGGAGGAAGAATGCACACGCTCGCTCGCGCATCGCACCGTTCGGTAAGGGAAGGCCGGATCTTTTGGGTGCGCCGCATGGTGGCTCTCGCCGTCATTGCAGTGGTTGCTCTGTGTGCTGTCCTCCTCATCCGGCCGGAGGCTTCGGCCTCGAATGCGGAACCGGCTTTTGCTGATGACACCCGGGTGGTCGTCGTAGAAGAGGGCCAATCACTGTGGGAAATCGCCCGCGAAGCAGCCGGCTCGGAAGATGTTCGCGACGTCCTTACCGTCATCGTCGACATGAACGGGCTT
This sequence comes from Brevibacterium sp. Marseille-P9724, assembly GCF_902500275.1. Lineage (NCBI taxonomy): Bacteria > Bacillati > Actinomycetota > Actinomycetes > Micrococcales > Brevibacteriaceae > Brevibacterium > Brevibacterium sp. Marseille-P9724. The sequence continues at coordinate 101,294 of NZ_LR722996.1, forward strand.
GACTCATCGACGGTTCACCCTGGTCAGCGTATTCTCGTGCCCTCCCGATAGGATTGGGGCGACCGCGCCGCGCGGTCGGTCGCAGCCGAACGGAAACGAGGATTGATGCCCCAGAGGATCGGGACGGCGTCACGTCATACCAGCGAATCAAAGGTCGATGTCACAATTGATCTTGACGGAACAGGGAAGTCCGAGATCTCCACGGGCGTGCCTTTCTACGACCACATGCTTGACGCTCTGGCCCGCCACTCTCTGTGCGACCTGACGGTCAAGGCCGAAGGCGACATCGATATCGACGTCCACCACACTGTCGAAGACAGCGCCATCACCATCGGTTGGGCGCTGAAAGACGCGGTCGGAGACAAAGCGGGCATTCGACGCTACGGCGACGCCGCCGTTCCCCTTGACGAAGCCCTCGCACAGGCCGTTGTCGACATCAGCGGCCGCCCGTATTTCGTCCACACCGGTGAACCCGAGGGCTTCCAGTACGCCATGATCGGCGGTCACTTCACCGGCTCTATGGTCAGCCACGCTCTGGAATCTCTGTCCATCAACGCGGGCCTGACCGTCCACCTCGCGCTCGTCGCAGGCCGGGACCCCCACCACATAGCGGAAGCAGAATTCAAAGCCTTCGCTCGTGCCCTTCGCATGGCACTTGAAGCCGACCCGCGCACCGGTGGGGCCATCCCCTCCACTAAGGGGGCCCTGTGAACACGGCGCTCGTAGTCACACCCTTCGGCGATCCCAAGCAGCTCGCTGCGGCTTGCGTGCTCAGCGACATTCGCGGCTCCGTCGTGCCCGTCGGCGGCTTCTCGGCCATTGTTCTTGACAACGCCAGCCGCGAACACGCCACGGAAGTCACCCAGAAGCTGTCGAAAATGGCAGGCCGCTACGAAGTCCTGCTGCTCGTCCGCGAAGACGACGCCATAGCGTCCGGGCATTACCGCGCAGGCAAACGGCAATCGGAAGTTCCCGCGGGTCTGGCCCTGCAGAATCTGCCCGAGGACGTTGAACGCCTGCTGCTGGGACAAGCTGAGCCTGCCGACATCGAAGGTGCCCAGCACACAGCCGACATCAGCAAAATGCAGGCAAGCGCACTGACCATGACAGGTGCCCGCGCTGCAATTGCGCGCACCGCAATCGTCTGGATGATCGTGGCCGCGGCTGCGTTCATCGCGCTGGTCATCGGCGCCGTTGTCGCCCTCAGCGGCCCCTGGTACATGTGGATTGCCACGGCACTGGCCGCGGGTGTGTTCGGATTCAGCCTCTTCCGCATCAACAAGCTGCTGGGGCGCAGACAATGACTACGGTGGCGGTTCTCGATGCCGGGTCGGGCAATGTGCGCTCTGCCGTGCGGGCGCTTGAAGCCGCCGGCGCCGAGGTCCAGCTGACCGCCCAGCCGCAGTACCTGCTGGCGGCCGACGGGCTCGTAGTGCCGGGCGTCGGGGCCTTCGCATCCGTCATGAACGAACTGCGAGCCGTTGGCGCGCCCGCCATTATCCGCGAAAGGACTGAACGCGGGATGCCGGTCTTGGGCATCTGCGTGGGCCTGCAGGTCATGTTCGAGCAGGGCACCGAACACGGTCTGACTGCCGAAGGGCTCGGCTTGTGGAATGGGTCTGTGACAAAGCTTTCAGCCCGCGTTGTGCCTCACATGGGCTGGACCACGGTGCGGCCACCGCAAGGTTCGCTGCTGTTCAACGGAATCACCGACGAACACTTCTACTTCGTCCATTCCTACGCCGCGCACACCGCGCCCAGCACAGGGGAGGCAACGTACGCAGAGCACGGCGAAAAGTTCATTGCCGCGGTTGAGGACGGCCCTCTGAGCGCTGTGCAGTTCCATCCGGAAAAATCTGGTTCGGCAGGGCTGAAGCTTCTTGCCAACTGGATCGCCAGCCTCGACGATTCCCACACCTAGGAGAAACAGTGACCGAAGCAGACCGCCTTGTGCTCTTTCCCGCAGTCGACATTGTCGGCGGCAAGGCCGTTCGCCTGCACCAGGGCGAGGCCGGCACCGAAACCGACTACGGGCAGCCGTTGGAAAACGCTGTGAAGTTTCAGGAGGCCGGAGCGGAATGGCTCCATCTGGTCGACCTCGACGCTGCTTTCGGTCGCGGTGACAACCGCGAGCTCATCAAGGAGCTCATCGCCTCGGTTGATCTCAAGGTCGAACTCTCCGGCGGAATTCGCGATTCAGCGGCACTCGAAGCCGCTCTGGAAATCGGTGCAGCTCGCGTCAACATCGGCACCGCCGCAATTGAAAACCCCACATGGACTGCCGACGTCATCCGCCAACATGGCGACGCCGTTGCGGTTGGACTCGACGTGCGCGGTGATGTGCTCGCCGGCCGCGGCTGGACGAAAGAAGGCCGAAGCCTGTGGGACGTCCTCGAAGAACTCGAAGCCGCGGGCTGTTCGCGCTACGTCGTCACCGACATCAACACTGACGGCACCCTCAACGGCCCCAACACGGAGCTTCTGCAGAAGATCGCAACCACCACGGGCACGCCGATCACCGCATCCGGCGGCATCTCGTCACTCGATGACCTTGCTGCCCTGCGCAAGCTCGTTCCAGCGGGCGTGGACTCCGCAATCATCGGCAAGGCTCTCTACGCCGGTCGATTCACCATGAGCGAAGCACTCGAAGTCGCCGGGCGTCCATGACAGACAGCACGCCAGACGAGCCTCAGCTGCCCGAACACCTGAAAGCTGTGTTCGGAGGTGCCGTGAGGTCAGATGGTTTTGCATCGCCTGACGGTCAGACTGACTTTGACTCTGCGGGCAAGGGCCATCAGGCTGACTCCGCGGGTACCGCGTGGAAGGGTCGTGAACTCAAGCCGAATCCCTTCGCCGGTGACACCGGCGAAGCCGACCCGCAGGTGACCGCGGCCCTCAACAATGCAACGGCAAATCCTTTTGACCCGACGGCCCACATCGGCGTAGTCGAGGCGCTCAAAGACTCGCGTGTTTACGCCCCCATTCTTCCGGAAGCGCTCAGCAAGTCCGTGGGGGAACACGGGCTCATGGTCGACAACAGCTCGGATATGGCCATGGTGCGTCTGTCATCCGAAGACGGGCGCGAGGCCACACCGTGCTTCACCGCCATTCCGCTTCTCACCCAGTGGGGGACTCAGGCCAGGCCCGTGCCGATCGAGGCCGAGCGCCTGGGCCTGGGTGCAGTTGACGAAGGCTCCCAACTGGTCATCATCGACCCTGGCAGTGATCACGCATTTCTGCTGCGCAGGCCGGCACTGTGGGCTTTTGTGCAAGGGCACGCCTGGACGCCATCGTGGGCCGACCGGGAAGTCGCGCAGGCCATTGGAGAAGCCGCGGCGCAGTTTCCATGGATCGCATCGGTCGGCGCAGGACCAGGCAGCAGAAGGATAGTGACGGGAGGTCCCGAACTGGCAATCATCCTCACACTGGAGGGTGAACCAGATTTCAGTGCCTTCCATGCCCGCCTGGCAGAGCACCCCGTCATCGTCGACCGCGTCGATTCTCTGACCATCACCGTCCGCTGAGCTCAAAGGCCATAGCCCACACCCTTTGCCCCAAGGCCATTAGCCACGTCCGAACCCCGGGGCTGCAAGCCGCACCTGACTCCAAAGGCTTTAAGCCGCACGCGCACCTGACCTGAAGGGCCATAAGCAGTACAGGCGGATAGCCGCGGGTGCCGCACAACCGCCCTCCACCTCGGCACCCAGCTTGACTTGGGCACCCAGGCTCCACCTGCGCCCACGCTTTAGCAACAGAAACTCCCGTTAGCAGTTGCTGTTTTCGGGTGGATCCGCAGCTAAGGGGAGTTTGTGTGCGGCTAAAGCGTAGATTCCGGCTAAGGGGTGCTTCCGTACGGTCTGAACTCGCCAGAAGGGCATGTGCGAGAAACCGCAAGCGCTGCAACGCCCCCGCCCACCAAAACAACACCCAAACGCAAAAACACGAACGCCCCGACAGAGAATCTGCCGGGGCGCCCGTGTTTTCAGCCAAAGCCGCGCCAAGCTAACGCATAACGCGCAGCGCAGCTAACGCAGCTGAAGAAGATCAGGCCTGTTCCTGCTTCTTCTTAGCTTCGGTGACAACAGTTTCGATGCGGTTGCCGAGCTCTTCGTCGACGTTCTTCCAGTACTGGAAGACCTTGGGCAACAGCTCCTTGTCCCATACGCCCATGACGTGACCGGAGATGTTGTGAACCAGGCGGTCGCGAGCAGCGTCGTCGAGCACGTTGCGCACAAGCTCGCCGGCCTGGTTGAAATCACCGTCGTTTTCGCGCAGCGTCTGAGCGGAGCGAACGACGTCCGACTGCGGAACGTCAACCAGGTTGACGTCGGTAGCGGCGGACTCATCCGCATGCGGGCCGTCGTACGAGTTCGGTGCGTACTCAGGCTGGTCGGCCGGGTACAGTTCGTACCGCATCTGGCCGTCGCGGCTGTAGTTGTGCTTGGGCGACTTCGGACGGTTCACCGGCAGCTGGGCGTAGTTCGGCCCGATGCGGTGACGGTGGGTGTCCGGGTAGGAGAACAGGCGGCCCATGAGCATCTTGTCAGGCGACAGTCCGGTGCCCGGAACGAGCGAAGCCGGGTTGAATGCGGCCTGCTCGATCTGTGCGAAGAAGTCTTCCGGGTTGCGGTTGAGCTCCATCTTGCCGACCTCGATCAGTGGGTAGTCCTTGTGGGACACCGTCTTGGTGACGTCGAAGATGTTGGTGCCGTAGGTGAAGCCCTCTTCGTAGGGGATGACCTGAACGGACAGGGTCCACGTGGGGAAGTTGCCTTCCTTGATGGCTTCGAACAGGTCGCGGCGGTGGAAGTCAGCGTCGATGCCGGCCATTTCGTCGGCGTCATCAGCGGAGAAGCCTTCGTGGCCGTACTTGTCGATGAATTCCTGCTTCTGGTCCGAGTGGAAGTGGTACTTGACCCAGAAGCGTTCGCCGGCTTCGTTGATCCACTGGAAGGTGTGGGATGCGTAGCCGTTCATTTCACGCCACGAGCGCGGGATGCCGCGGTCGCCCATGAGGTAGGTGACCTGGTGGGCCGATGCGGGTTCGTTGACCCAGAAGTCCCACTGCATGTTGTGATCGCGCAGGCCGGTCTGCGAGCTGCGCTTCTGCGAGTGGATGAAGTCGGGGAACTGGATGGCGTCGCGGATGAAGAAGATCGGGGTGTTATTGCCCACGATGTCGAGGTTGCCCTCTTCGGTGTAGAACTTCAGTGCGAAGCCGCGGGGGTCGCGCCAGGTGTCGGGCGAGCCCTGTTCGCCGGCGACGGTCGAGAAGCGGGCGAGCATTTCGGTTTCGGCACCGGGCTGGAAGACCTTGGCCTTGGTGTACTTGGAAACATCGCCGGTGACGGTGAACGTGCCGAAAGCTCCGCCGCCCTTGGCGTGGACGACGCGCTCGGGAACGCGTTCGCGGTCAAACTGTGCGAGCTTCTCAACCAGGTAGTAGTCCTGCAGAAGCGTGGGGCCGTCAGCGCCGAGCGTCAGCGAGTGAACGTCGCTGCCGACTGGGATGCCGAAGTTGTCGGTTGTGCGGTTGGTTGCCATGAGTCCTCCTGGGTTGTCGGAGTTACAGAGAGTTCCTGAGCTCGCACTGGGGGCACTGCCCCCAGTAGACGACTTCGGCTTCGTCGATTGTGAAGCCGAAGTCCTCGGCGGGGCTCAGGCACGGAGCACTGCCGGGTGCGCAGGCGACATCGCGGATGTCACCGCATGTTCGGCACACGAGGTGATGGTGATTGTCGTTGCGGTTGATTTCGTATCTGGCCGACGCGAAGCCGGCCGGATCGATGACCCTGACAAGCTGTGTGCGCGCGAACGCGCTGAGCACGTCGTACACCGTCTGCACTGACACCGTGCCGAGTTTTTCGCGCACTGCGCGGAAGACCTTGTCGGCGTCTGCGTGGGTGTGGTCGTGTTCCAACACGTCATAGACCGCCAGACGGGGCGCAGTCACGCGCAGTCCGGCGGCTCTGATCGTGTCGGCAGCACTCGTGGTCACAACTCAACCGTAGGCGTTTTCTGGAATGAGTCCAAGAAAGGGGAGCCTAACTCGCCAAAAGGCCGCTCGGCACCACGAGGTGCCGGCTGGGAATGCGTGCTTCGTTTGGAAGTGTCGGGCCGTGCGGGGGAGCTCAGGAAACGGGGCCGGTGTACTTTTCGCCCGGGCCTGAACCGGGAACGTCGGGGAAGGGGGAGGCTTCGCGGAAGGCCAGCTGCAGGCTGCGCAGGCCGTCTCGCAGGGGCCGGGCGTGCTGGTCGCCGAGGTCGACTGCGGACGAGGTGACAAGACCCGCCAGTGCGTTGATGAGCTTGCGCGCCTCATCGAGGTCCTGTAGGTCTTTGCCATTGGACTCTTCAGTGTCTTCGGCCAGTCCGCACTTCACGGCAGCGGCACTCATCAGGTGGATGGCCGCAGATGAAATGACCTCGACAGCAGGTACGTCGGCAATATCTCGCAGCGCCTGCTGCTCTGCGCGCGCGTGGTCGGCGGCAGTGTGATCATCGGAAAAAGTGTGGCGGTTTTCTGTCATGTCCCCAAGCTTCCCACATCCGAGTGTGAAAAACGCCTGAGTGTCGTGTAAGCTGGAGGGCGTGCAAAGTGGAGATTGACTCCCACCTGGATTGCCAAGGGCAATCGGGTCAGCGAAAACAGCTGGCACAAGCGGGCTTCAGGATCTGCTTTCCGGCTGTTGGGCACTGAGGTGAAGAATGTTCACCGGCAGCGTTTCAAGCTCCCTTTGCGTGTTCAAAGGGAGCTTTTCTGTTCCCTTGAACACCGTGATCACCATCTGAGTTAAGGAGCATGCACATCAGCGAGCCGCGCATCAACGATCGGATTCGAGTACCTGAGGTCCGTCTGGTCGGGCCCAACGGAGAGCAGGTCGGGATCGTCGCCATCCGCAAGGCACTCGACCTGGCACGCGAAGCCGATCTTGACCTCGTCGAGGTTGCGCCCAAGGCGAAGCCTCCGGTGGTCAAACTCATGGACTACGGCAAGTTCAAGTACGAAACTGCCCAGAAGGCACGCGAAGCACGGAAGAATCAGGCCAACACGGCCCTGAAGGAAATCCGGTTCCGACTCAAGATCGACGACCACGACTACGAAACCAAGAAGGGCCACGTCGTCCGCTTCCTCAACGGCGGAGACAAGGTCAAGGTCATGATCATGTTCCGCGGACGCGAACAGTCCCGCCCGGAAATGGGCATGCGGCTGCTTGAGAAGCTGGCCGAGGAGGTTGCCGAATACGGCACCGTTGAATCCTCACCTCGGCTTGATGGACGCAACATGGTCATGGTGCTCGCACCGACGCGTTCGAAGTCAGACGCCCGCGCAGAATCGCGCAGGGAGACCGCGGGTGCCAAGGGCACATACACCGAAGTCAAGTCGCGTCGCGACCGCGCTGCTCAGGCCAAGGCCGAGCAGCGAAACCAGAACTGACATCGGTTCAGGAGCGCCCAGCGCCCCAGAGCCACTACCCTCGGGACGGGTTTCCGAGGGCCGACTGAAGGAGAACGGCACAATGCCGAAGCAGAAGACCCACAGCGGTACGAAGAAGCGCATCCGCGTCACCGGCAGCGGCAAGCTCATGCGCGAAGGTGTCGGCAACCGCCACCTCGCAGAAGTCAAGAGCTCGCGCCGTAAGCGCCGCATCAGCGGCACCGACAAAGTCATGACCGGCGGCGACGCCGCCAAGGCCCGCAAGCTGCTGGGCAAGGCCTGACCAAAGCGCACCACAGCCCTACCGCTGTGACATTCATCTGAAGGAGTACACGTGGCACGTGTCAAGAGGGCTCTCAATGCCCACAAAAAGCGCCGGGTCATCCTCGACCGGGCGAGCGGCTACCGCGGACAGCGTTCGCGCCTGTACCGCAAGGCCAAAGAACAGGTCATCCACTCGCTGGTCTACAACTACCGCGACCGCCGCAAGCGCAAGGGCGATTTCCGTCGCCTCTGGATCCAGCGCATCAACGCTGGCGCCCGCGCCAACGGCATGACCTACAACCGCTTCATCCAGGGTCTCAAAGCCGCTGGTGTTGAAGTCGACCGTCGTATGCTCGCCGAACTGGCCGTCAACGACGCAGCCGTGTTCACCAAGCTTGTGGAAGTCGCCAAGAACGCACTTCCGTCAGACGTGAACGCGCCGAAGACGCCTGCTGCCTGAGTGCAGCTGTGAAAACGCGGGGGCTGTTTGGCCCCCGCGTTTTCGTTTCCCGACAGCTGAGGCTGCGCATACCGTCCAGAAGAACTGAGTGAGGTTATGGAAAGCGACATCCATCCCGGTCTGCACGGGCCGGAAGTGACGTCCCCGAAATCCCGCCGACTGCGCGAAGCCGCGAAGCTCGACCGCAAACAGGGTCGGGCCAAGTCGGGAAGATTCCTCGTAGAAGGTCCGCAGGGCATCCGCGAGGCCTTACGCCACCAGGCCGAAAACCGCCCCAAGGCCGTGACGCTGCACGTTGAGCCCGGTCAGGCGGCACCGCGGGGGACAGGGGCCGTCCTCGATGTGTGGGCGACCGTCGAAGCGGCCGAGCGCAACCCCGACATCATCGAGGCCGCACGCAAAGCCGGCATTAAAATCAAGCAGACGGCTCCGGAAGCGCTGGCTTCGGTGGCTGAGACTGTCAACAGCCAGGGAATGATCGCCGTCGTCGAACAGCTTCACGCTGACTTGACCTCGGTGGTGACCAAGGAGGCAAAGCTCCTTGTCGTGCTCAGCCAAGTGCGGGATCCCGGCAACGCCGGAACCGTCCTGCGCGCAGCGGATGCCGCCGGTGCCGACGGTGTCATCATCACCTCCTCGAGTGTTGACGTCTACAACCCGAAGGCCGTGCGATCGACCGCCGGATCGATCTTTCACCTGCCGGTGGTGACCGGGGTCGGCCTTCCAGAAGTCACCGAACTGGCGCGCGCCCGCGGCCTGCAGATCCTCGCCGCTGACGGCCATCCGCCGGCTCACGACCTTCACGTTCCGTGGGATACCGGCCTTGACCTCGCCCGTCCAACCGCGTGGGTGTTCGGCAACGAAGCCTGGGGACTTCCAGAAGCTGATCGAGCGCAGGCCGACGCCGCCGTGGCCATCCCCATCTACGGAAAAGCAGAAAGCCTCAATCTGGCCACCGCCGCCTCGATTGCCGTCTATGAATCCGCCAAGCACGTCCGCATGATCTGACGGTTCGCTAGACTGCAGAACGTTGTCCAACCATCTGAGAAAGAAGGCAGATGTCCGTCATTGACCCGCTTGACGAGGCTGCCGTCACCGCTGCAATGGAGGAAGCGCTGACGGCTTTTGCCGCAGCCGACGACCTCGACGAACTCAAGACGGTTCGCATTGCGCACATGGGTGATAAAGCCCCGCTGGCCCTTGCCAACCGCGAAATCGGAAAGCTCGACAAATCCCAGAAGGCCCAGGCCGGAAAGCTTGTGGGCACATCACGCGGACGGATCGCCCAGGCCTTTAAAGCCCGCCAGGAAGAACTCGAAGCCGAACGCGACGCCCGCGTGCTCGTCGCCGAGGCCATTGACGTCACCGGACCCTCCACCCGTCGGCCGGTCGGCGCCCGCCACCCGCTGCAGCTGCTGCAGGAGAAGATTGCCGACCACTTCGTCGGCCACGGCTGGGAAGTTGCGGAAGGCCCCGAAGTCGAACACGAATGGCTCAACTTCGATTCGCTCAACTTCGGTCCCGACCATCCGGCCCGCCAGATGCAGGACACGTTCTTCGTCGAGCCCGCATCGGCCCACCTGGTCATGCGCACCCACACTTCGCCGGTGCAGTCGCGTTCGCTGCTGAACCGCGGTGTTCCTCTCTACGTGGTCTGCCCCGGCAAGACCTTCCGCACTGACGAACTCGATGCCACGCACACCCCGGTGTTCCATCAGGTTGAGGGCATCGCCATTGACAAGGGCCTGACAATGGCACACCTGAAGGGCACGCTCGATGCTTTTGCCTGCGCCATGTTCGGTCCGGAAGCATACACGCGCCTGCGCCCCAGCTTCTTCCCGTTCACCGAGCCGAGTGCCGAAATCGACTTCTGGTTCCCCCAGAAGAAAGGCGGCCCCGGCTGGATCGAATGGGGTGGCTGCGGCATGGTCCACCCCAACGTGCTGCGCGCATCCGGCATTGACCCGGATGTCTACCAGGGCTTTGCCTTCGGCATGGGCATCGAACGCACGCTCATGCTGGGTGAGGGAATCAACGACATGCACGACATGGTGGAAGGCGATATCCGCTTCTCGAAGGCTTTCGGAGTGATGAACTGATGCTCGTACCCTTGGAATGGCTGGCCGAATACGTCGACCTGCCTAAGAACCTCGACGCTCACGAACTCGCTGCTGAACTTGCTGGCATCGGCTTGGAAGAAGAGGACTACATCGGTCCGGCAGTCACCGGCCCGCTGGTGGTCGGCCGAGTCCTGACCTGCGAACCCGAAAAGCACTCCAACGGCAAAACCATCAACTGGTGCACCGTCGACGTCGGCCGCGAAGAACCGCAGGGCATTGTGTGCGGTGCACACAACTTCGGCGTCGGCGACTACGTTGTCGCAGCGCTGCCCGGTGCTGTTCTGCCCGGTGATTTCGCGATTGCGGCACGCAAAACCTACGGCCACATCTCTGACGGCATGATCTGCTCGGCGCGCGAACTGGGCTTGGGTGATGATCACGACGGCATCATCGTGCTCACCGAGTTCGGCTTTGCCGATCTGACCGCAGGCCAAGACGCCGCGGAACTGCTGGGTCTGAACCACGAAGTCCTCGACGTCAACATCACGCCCGACCGCGGATATCAGATGTCGATGCGCGGCATCGGCCGCGAATACGCTCTTCTGAAAGAGCAGAACTACGCCGACCCCGCCCTGGCGGTCGCCCCGGTCGTTGCCGGTGAGGGACACCCGGTCGAGCTCACCGACGACGCCCCCATTCACGGCAACGACGGCTGCACCCGCTTCACAGCCCTGCGCGTGCGCGGCATCGACCCGACAGCACAGACCCCGTTCTGGATGGCCAAGCGCCTGCTGGAGGCTGGCATGCGTCCCATTTCGCTGGTCGTGGACATCACCAACTACGTCATGCTCGAACTCGGCCAGCCGCTGCACGCCTACGATCTCGCCAACGTCGGCGAGCGGATCGTCGTACGCCGCGGTCGCAAGGGCGACAAGCTCACCACGCTCGACGACGTCGAACGGAGCATTCACCCAGAAGACGTGGTGGTCACCGGAATCAGCGCCGACGGCAGCGAAGAGCTTCTCGGCCTGGCCGGTGTCATGGGCGGGGCAGATTCCGAAGTCAGCGACACGACCGTCGATGTGCTCATCGAAGGCGCTCACTGGGACCCCGTGTCGATTGCCCGCACAGCCCGCAGGCACCGCCTGCCGAGCGAAGCCGCCAAGCGCTTCGAACGCGGAGTCGACCCGGCGCTGGGCCCGGCCGCAGTCGCCCGCGCCGCACAGCTGCTCACCCAGATGGCAGGTGGCCAGGCAGACGCAACAGCATCGGTCCCCGGCAGTTTTCCGGCGCCTCGTGAGGTGAGCCTGCCGAAGACCCGCACGGCAGAACTCGTGGGCATTGACTACACCGATGACCAAGTGATCGGCGCCCTGCGCGCCGTCGGCTGCGAAGTCGACGACAGCGGTGCCGACTACAGCGTGACAGTGCCGTCGTGGCGCCCGGACCTGACCGACGCGGAAGACCTCGTTGAGGAAATCGCGCGAGTCAACGGCTACGACCAGATCCCGTCAATTGTTCCGCAGGCCCCTGGCGGAGAAGGGCTCACCCGCCGCCAGACATCCCGCCGCGCGGTGTCGAACCTGCTTGCCGACCTCGGCCTGACAGAAGTGCTGACCTACCCGTTCACGTCAGAAGCACGGCAGGACGCCCTCCGGATTCCGCAGGACGATCCGCGACGGAACAACCTGCGCTTGGCCAACCCGCTCAGCGACGACCAGCCGCTGCTGCGCACCGAGCTGCTGCCGACACTCGTCGACGCGCAGCTGCGCAACCAGGGACGCGGTTTCAAGGACACCGCACTGTTCGAAATCGGGCTGGTCACCCAGCCTGAAACTGCCCAGCTGCCGGCCAGTGAAACCTTCGCACCGGGGTACTACCCCACGGAAGAAGAGCGCGCAGCGATCTTTGACGCTGTTCCCCACCAGCCGCTGCACGCGGCTGGGATCGTGTCGGGCAACTGGGACCTCGAAGGCGTGTGGGGCAACGGCCGCAGGGCCGAAGCGATGGACGTGATCGAGATCGTCAAGCGAATCGCAGCGGCTCTCGGCCAGAGCGTGACGCCGACGGCGTCTGACCGCGCACCGTTCCACCCCGGCCGCTGCGCTGAATTCCGCCTGGCAGACGGCACGCTGTTCGGCCACGCCGGTGAGCTGCACCCCAAGGTCGTCGAAACGCTCGGACTGCCGGCCCGCACGGTTGCATTCGAGGTCGTTCTCGATTCTGTACTGGACGCTCCGGCAGAGCGCCGCTGGTCGGGTGCCCTGTCCACCTATCCGGTGTCCAGGCAGGACGTGGCGCTCATCGTGGATGACAGCATCGTGATCGGCGACCTTGTAGACACCATGCGCGAAGCCATCGGCAGCGATCTCGAAGGGCTTGAACTGTTCGACGAGTACCGGGGCGAACAGGTGGGGGAAGGTAAAAAGTCGCTTGCATTCCGCATGACCTTCCGGGCAGCCGACCGCACTATGACAAGCGACGAGGCCTCGGCCCTGCGCGAAGCCGCAACCGCCGCAGTCGAAAAGGCATACGGCGCGGTAGCCCGCACCGGCGGGGAGGCGTGAGCGCAGAGTCATGAGCACCGTCCTCATCACCGGAGGTTCGCGAGGCATCGGCCGTCACCTGGCCGATGGCTTCGCGGCCGACGGGTGGAACGTCATCCTCACGGCAACTGACGAAGCCCGTGCGGCCGCTGCGGCCCAGCAGATCGCCCAGGCTCGCGGCACCCGGGTCATTGGTGTGCAGCTCCAAGCGACAGACCCCACATCAGTTGAGGCTCTTGCCCAGCGCACCGCAGAAATCGAAGAGCAGCTGGGCGAGCCCATTACGACGGTCATCAACAACGCCGGCGTGGTGGAAAGCCCAGAAGGCCCCGTGTGGAATGTTCCCGCCGAGCAGCTGATGCGCACGCTTGATACGAACATTCGCGGGCCGTTCCTTGTTGTTCGCGCCTTCGCCGAGCGCCTGCTGGAAACAGCCGACACAACGGGCCGGGCGTGCCGGATCATCGATCTCAATTCCGGTTCCGGCGCGCAGGGAACACCCGCTTACGCTGCCTACTCGGCATCCAAGGCAGCCCTGTTCCGCCTGGCTGATTCGGTACACGTCTACGGCTATGACAAGGGCCTGCGGATCTTCGAAATGGCCCCGGGGGTCATCGAATCCGACATGACCGGCTCGATGGCAATGCACGACTGGCGGGGCAGTTCCGACTGGACTGATCCCGAAGACGTCGCAGCTTTGGCCCTCGCGCTCGCCTCGGGCGACCTCGACGCCTATTCCGGCCGCTTTGTGCGCGCAGGCCTTGACACCCCGGATTCGCTTGCCGAGACCGCCGCGGCTGGTCTTGCCGACGACTTCCGTCGGCTGGCCGTGCGCATGGACTGACCCAGCAGAAGAACGAGGCGGAGCTCACCGATCTCGGTGACCTCCGCCTCGTTCTCTGTGTCGACTGAATCAGACCGTCAGCACGACCTTGCCGGTGGTCGTGCGGCCCTCGAGGGCTTCGTGGGCTTGGCGGGCCTGTTCGAGCGGGAAGGTCTGGCCGACGCGGAATTTCAGCCATCCCTCGTCGAGTCCCGCAAAGAGCTGCCCCGCGCGCTTGTGCAGTTCTTCGGGGGAGTCGATGAACCACTTCGTGGAAGGCCGGGACAAGAAGATTCCGCCGCTGGAGTTCAGCCGCTGAATGTCGAACGGCGGAACAGCACCGGAAGCTGCGCCGAAGAGCACCATGGATCCGCGCGGGCGGATAGAGGCCAGCGAGGCGTCGAAAGTGTCTTTGCCGACCCCGTCATAGGCGACGTCAACGCCCTTGCCGTCGGTGAAGGCCATGACTTCTTCGCGGATGTCGACACCGTCCCCGTAGAGGAAAACGTGATCGGCTCCCGCCGCGCGGGCCAGTTCGGCCTTTTCTTCTGTTGACACCGTGCCGATGACCCGGCCGCCCAGGTGTTTGATGAACTGGGTCAGCAGCAGGCCGACACCGCCGGCGGTCGCGTGGACGAGAGCCGTCTGGCCGGGCTTGATTTCGTGGGAGTCCGTCACCAGGTACTGCGCGGTCATCCCCTGCAGGGGCACGGCGGCAGCGGTTTCGAAGTCCACGCCATCGGGCAGGGGCAGAAGCTCTTCGGCCTTGACCACGATGTTCTGCGCGTAGGAGCCGTGAACGTCTGTCCAGGCCACGCGCTGACCGACGTCAATGCCCTCAACGCCCTCGCCGAGTTCGGCAACGACCCCGGAGCCTTCAACGCCGACGATGTGAGGAAAGGGCATGGGGTACATGCCGCCGCGCCGATAAGTGTCGATGAAGTTCACGCCGGCGGCTTTGACGTCGACGAGGACTTCGCCGGGACCGGGGGAGGGTGTTTCGACTTCGGTGTACTCAAGAACTTCGGGTCCGCCTTGTCGGACTGCCTGAACTGCGTACATGTTCCTCCTTGAAATGCTGGCAACAGCAGGATCACTGATGAATAATTTATCTTGTCAATGTATGCTTATGCATATGGTTTATTCAGTCGCGGTATCGGGAGCCACGGGATACGCGGGCGGGGAAGTCCTCCGCCTGCTGGCAGGCAACCCGAACTTCACGGTGACAACCGTCTGCGGACACTCCACAGTCGGTCATCTCCTAGGCGAACAACAGCCGCACCTGCGCGCCTATTCCGACATGACGATCGCGGACTCTTCGGCCGCGACTCTGGCTGGGCACGATGTTGTGTTCCTGGCCCTGCCGCACGGCCAGTCCGGTGCCATCGCCGCTGAGCTTGAAAAGCTCAGCCCCGCAACCCTCATCGTGGACCTCGCTGCCGATCACCGGCTCATCGACCCGGACGCGTGGAGAAGCTACTACGGTTCGGAACATCCCGGCACGTGGACCTACGGTCTGCCCGAGCTCATGCTCGCTGGCCCCGGCAGCACGGACCACACCACCCAGCGGAGGCAGCTGGAAGGTGCCACGCGCATCGCCGTGCCCGGATGCAATGTCACGGCGGTGACCCTCGGAGTGCAGCCGCTCGTGCACGCGGGACTTATCGACCACACCCGGCTGACAGCCGTTTTGGCCAACGGCGTATCAGGTGCGGGCAAGGCTCTCAAACCGCACCTGCTGGCCTCCGAGATCCTCGGCGGGGCCAGCCCGTACGCGGTCGGCGGAACCCATCGCCACATCCCCGAAATCGAACAGAACCTCGCTCTTGCGGCGGGTGAAGACCCCCTTGCAGGCTCCGCCCGCATCACTTTCACCCCGACGCTCGTGCCGATGTCCCGCGGAATCCTGGCAACCGTCTCGGCGCCTCTTGCGGCCGGTGCTGATGTCGGCCAGGCACAGGAGAAGATCAGCGCGGCTTTCGCCTCGGCCTATGATTCCGAACCCTTTGTCACCGTGCTGCCGCACGGCCAGTGGCCCAACACGTCGGCGACCGCGGGATCTAACCAGGCCCACCTGCAGTGGGCCCTCGATGGCCGCGCCGCGACCGTCACGGTCTGTATTGCCATTGACAACCTCGTCCGCGGCACCGCAGGCCAAGCGGTGCAGTCGGCGCACATTGCGCTCGGACTCGAAGAAACATCACATCTTCCACACGAAGGAGTTGCACCGTGAGCGTCACCGCAGCACCGGGCTTTCGCGCCGCCGGAACCACCGTCGGCATCAAGCCGAGCGGCAAAAAGGACTTCGCCGTAGTCATCAACGACGGTCCCAGCACAAACGCCGCCGTCGTCTACACCTCCAACAAGTGCAAAGCGAACCCCGTGAAGTGGTCACAGCCGCGCACGCGCGACGGCCAGGTCCGTGCGGCCATCATCAACTCTGGCTGCGCCAACTGCTTCACGGGTGACTTCGGCTTCGAAACGACGAAGCTGACCGCGCACGCGGTTGCGGATGCTGTCGGATGCAGTGCTGACGACGTCCTCGTGTGCTCCACCGGGCTCATCGGCACCGGGGGAGAGGACTTCCGCACCCGGCTGGTCGGGGGAGTTCCGGGTCTGGTCGAATCTGCGTCCGCGTCCGGTGGCGCCGATGCCGCACAGGCCATCCTCACCACGGACTCTGTTTCCAAAGAAGCGCTCGCGGAAGGCTCCGGCTACACCATCGGCGCAATGGCCAAGGGTGCAGGCATGCTCGCACCGTCACTTGCGACGATGATCGTCGTCATCACAACCGATGCCAAGCTCAGCCCAGAACAGCTCGACCGGGCGCTGCGCAGTGCAACGGCCAAAAGCTTCGACCGGCTGGACTCCGACGGCTGCCGGTCGACTAACGACACCGTCGCACTGCTGTCGTCGGGGGCCGGAGCAGAAGCGGACGAAGCCGAATTCACAGCCCTGCTGACCGAGGTGTGCACTGACCTTGCCCGCCAGCTCATGGCCGATGCCGAAGGTGCCGCCCACGACGTTGAAATCACCGTTACAGGAGCCGCGAGCGAAGACGACGCCGTCGAAGTCGGCCGCACCGTGTCGCGCTCAAACCTTGTCAAGACAGCACTTATGGGGGAGGACCCCAACTGGGGTCGCGTTCTCGCGCAAGTCGGCACAGCGCAGGCGGAGTTTGATCCCGAAAACCTCGACGTCAGCTTCAACGGAGTTCAGGTGTGCCGGGCAACTGCACCGCACGAAGACCCCGCGAAGGTGAAGTTCGGCCGCAAGATCAACATTGAGATCAACCTCAACAGCGGCCAGGCCGAAGCGACGATCTTCACCAACGATCTCACCCACGAATACGTCACCGAGAACAGCTCTGCAGCATCATGACCGACAAACTCTCACCCGCCCAGCGCCTGGTCAAAGCGCAGACCAAAGCGGAGATCCTCACGGAGGCTCTGCCGTGGATCAAGACTTTCGCGGGCGCCACCATAGTCATCAAATACGGCGGCAACGCCATGGTCTCCCCGGAGCTGCAGCAGACTTTTGCGGATGACATCTCGTTTCTGCGCTTTGCCGGCATCCGCCCGATCGTCGTCCACGGCGGTGGGCCGCAGATCAGCACGATGCTCGACCGGCTGGGAATCGAAAGCGAATTCGTCGCCGGTCAGCGCGTGACCTCTGAAGAAGCCATTGACGTCATCCGCATGGTGCTCTCCGGTCACGTGAACCGCAGCATTGTGTCGCGCATCAACGAACACGGCTCGGCAGCTGTCGGCCTGTCGGGTGAGGACGGCGATCTCCTGCTGGCTGCCCCCGCGTCTGTCGAGGTGGATGGCGAGCTCACGAGTCTCGGCCGCGTCGGCAACATCACGTCTGTCAATACACAGCTGCTGCACGACCTGCTGGATTCCGGGCGCGTTCCGGTGGTGTGCTCTATTGCTGCCGAGCTGGGCGCCAGCGGCGACAATCCGCTCAACGTCAACGCGGACCTGGCCGCTGCGGCAATTGCCCGGGAGATGCGGGCCGATAAGTTCATCATGCTCACCGACGTCCCCGGACTCTACGCTGACTGGCCTGACACCGACAGTCTCATCAGCGAAATCGCTCCGGCTGAGCTGCGCGAACTGCTGCCGAAGCTCGACTCCGGCATGATCCCGAAGATGACTGCCGCACTCGATGCGGTGGATGCCGGTGTCAAACAGGTGCACGTTGTCGACGGCCGCACCGCGCACTCGGTCCTTCTGGAAATCTTCACGGACATGGGAATCGGCACGCTCATCGCCGACGTCAAACCCGCCAAGGGAGGAACCAATGGCTGAATGGCTGGATGATTATCGCGGCAGTCTGCTGCCGGTGTACGGAGATCCGCAGAAGAAGCTCGTCACGGGCAAAGGCGCGGTAGTCGAAGATTCCGATGGCAGGCGCTATGTCGACTTCCTCGGCGGCATTGCGGTGAACAGCCTGGGACACGCTCACCCGGCAGTTGTCGAAGCCGTCAGTCGGCAGACCGCCGAACTGGGGCAGATCTCAAACTTCTACACCTCGGACCAGCAGATTCGTTTGGCCCAGCGCATTCTCAGCACAGCGCAGGCGCCGGCCGGTTCGAAGGTGTTCCTGTGCAATTCCGGCAGTGAAGCAAACGAGGCCGCCGTCAAACTCACCCGCCGCGCCAAGCCCGGCCGCACCGGGATCATCGCGGTGGATGGCGCTTTTCACGGCCGCACTATGGGTGCGCTGTCGCTGACGGCAAAAGAGGCCTACCGCCAGCCTTTCGCTCCGCTGGTGCCAGGAGCCCAGCATGTTCCCTTCGGTGACGTCCAGGCGCTTCAGAACGCGGTGGATGAGAACACCTCGGCAATCATCATCGAACCCATTCAGGGGGAAGCGGGGGTGCGCCCCCACCCCCGGGGCTATCTCACGGCGGCACGTGAAGCAGCCGATTCCGTGGGTGCCCTGCTCATCTTCGATGAAGTGCAGACCGGTGTCGGCAGGACCGGCAGCTGGTACGCGTTCCAGCACCCGGCGATCGGCGAGGGTGTGCGGCCCGACGCAATGACCTTGGCCAAGGGTCTGGGCGGGGGCCTGCCGATCGGCGCGCTCGTGACCTTCGGAGAAGAAGTCTCTTCCCTTCTCACGGCCGGCCAGCACGGCACAACGTTCGGAGGCAATCCCATTGCGTGCGCGGCAGCCAACGCGGTTCTCGATGTCATCGAAGCAGACGCCGTCCTCGACCACGTCCGCGAAGCCGGGCTGCTGCTGCGCCGGGGCCTCGACTCCATTCCGGGAGTCACCGATGTCCGCGGTGAGGGTCTGCTGCTGTCCTTCGACATTGCGCCGGTCTCAGCGAAGAAGTTCACCGCGGCCGCACTCGAGGCCGGTTTCCTCGTCAACGCCGTGGGCCCGAACCGTATCCGCCTGGCACCGCCGCTCATCATCAGCCCCGATGAGATCCGCGCTTTTCTTTCCGCCGTGCCGGATATCCTCAAGAAAGGAGGACAGAGCGAATGACCCGACATTTCCTCAAAGACACGGACCTGACACCGGGAGAACTGGGTGAAGTCCTTGACCTCGCCCAGAGGATGAAAGCCGAGCCCTACGCTTTCCAACCGTTGGCAGGACCGCAGACGGTGGCCGTTGTGTTCGACAAGACGTCGACGCGCACCCGCGTATCGTTTGCCGCAGGAATCGCTTCCCTCGGGGGCAGTCCGCTCATCATCAACCCCGGTGAGTCTCAGATGGGCCACAAGGAGTCGATTGCCGATTCGGCGCGAGTGTTCTCTCGCATGGTGTCTGCCATTGTGTGGCGCACCTTCGACCACGCGGGGCTGGAGGAAATGGCCGCGCATTCGAGCGTGCCGGTCATCAACTCGCTGTCGGATGACTTCCACCCGTGCCAGCTGCTGGCCGACCTGCTGACCATCCGCGAGCACCGCGGCACGGGTGAAGGCAATGGCCTTGCCGGGCTCAAACTCGCCTATTTCGGCGACGGAGCGAACAACATGGCGCACTCCTACCTTTTGGCCTGCGCGAATGCTGGAATGGACGTTGCCGTTGCCGCACCCGCTTCGGCACACCCGGCTGTCCACATCGTGGAAGAAGCGCGCTGCCTGGGCGAAACGACCGGCAGTTCGGTGCTCGTCACGGAAGACCCCGCCGCAGCCGCGCACGCCGCCGACGTCCTCGTAACCGACACGTGGATCTCCATGGGGCAGGAAGACGACGGCCGATCCGGCGAGGACTCGCCGTTCGTGCCGTATCGAGTCACTCAGGATCTCATGGACCTGGGACGGAACCCGATCTTCATGCACTGCCTGCCCGCCTACCGGGGGCACGAGGTGGATGCCGAAGTCATCGACGGTCCCGCTTCCGTTGTCTTCGACGAGGCTGAGAACAGGCTGCACGCGCAGAAAGCGCTTCTCGCGTGGCTGGTGGGGCGCTCATGACAGCGCCTCAACAGAGCGCATCCGTTCCCAGCACAAAAACTGCCCGCCATTCGCATATCGCGGACATCATCCGCAGGCACCGAGTGCGCTCGCAGTCGGAACTGGCCGGCAGACTCGCCGATGCGGGCATCCTCGTCACTCAGGCCACGCTGTCGCGCGACCTGGTGGAACTCGGAGCGGTCAAGGTCCGCACGAGTGCCGGAGCGGTCTACGCCGTTCCGGGAGAAGGCGGTGACCGCTCCCTAGAACAGGGTGTGGGAGGCGAACTCATCGACGCGAAGCTTCAGCGGCTTCTCGAAGAGCTGCTGGTTTCAGCGGAAGCCTCCGGCAACCTCGTCCTGCTGCGCACCCCGGCCGGTGCCGCCCAGTACCTGGCCAGCGCCCTCGACCGTTCGTCGCTGCCGAACGTGCTGGGCACCATTGCAGGTGACGACACCGTTATGGTCATCGCCCGCAAACCGGACGGGGGAGAAGAAGTCGCCCGCTTCATGCTCGACCTGGCCGCAGACAGCGTGTGACCACAGACATTCAGAACTCAGATACCAGAAGAAAGGAGAACACAATGACTGATCGCATTGTTCTCGCATACTCCGGCGGCCTCGACACCTCTGTCGCCATCGGTTGGATCCAGGAAGCCACCGGCAAGGAAGTCGTCGCAATGGCCGTCGACGTAGGCCAGGGCGGGGAAGACCTCGAAACCGTCCGCCAGCGCGCCCTGGACTGCGGTGCCGTCGAAGCCTATGTTGCAGACGCGCGCGACGAATTCGCCGCCGAGTACTGCATGCCGGGACTGCAGGCGAACACCATGTACATGGACGCCTACCCGAACGTCTCCGCTCTGTCGCGGCCGCTGATCGCCAAGCACCTCGTCGCAGCCGCCCGCCAGTACGGTGCGAGCACCGTCGCCCACGGCTGCACCGGCAAGGGCAATGACCAGGTGCGCTTTGAAGTCGCGATCACGACCCTGGCTCCCGACCTCGACTGCATCGCACCCGTCCGCGACCTTGCGCTGACGCGCGAAGCGGCAATCGAATACGCCGAAAAGAACGACCTTCCGATCATCACGACCAAGTCCAACCCGTTCTCCATCGACCAGAACGTGTGGGGGCGCGCTGTTGAGACCGGCTTCCTCGAAGACATCTGGAACGGCCCCACCAAGGACGTCTACGACTACACCGACGACCCGGCGTTCCCACCGGCTCCCGATGAGGTCGTCATCACCTTCCAACAGGGCGTTCCGGTTGCCATTGACGGTGAGGCCGTGACACCTCTGCAGGCGATTGAGAAGCTCAACCACCGCGCAGGTCAGCACGGCATCGGCCGGATCGACATCGTCGAAGACCGTCTGGTGGGCATCAAGAGCCGTGAAATCTACGAAGCTCCCGGAGCGATCACGCTGATCGAAGCTCACCGTGAACTCGAGCGCATCACGCTGGAACGCGAGCAGCTACGCTTTAAGCGCTCCGTGGAGCAGCGCTGGACCGAACTCGTCTACGACGGCCAGTGGTTCTCCGAGCTCAAGGGCTCGCTCGACGCGTTCATCCTCGATACGCAGAAGCACGTCAACGGCGATATCCGCATGACCCTGCACGGTGGCCGCGCTGTCGTCACCGGACGGAAGTCCCCGAACTCGCTGTACGACTTCGGGCTGGCCACTTACGACGAGGGCCAGACCTTTGACCAGTCGGCTGCCCGCGGCTTCATCGACATCTACGGTCTTTCGGCCCGCACGGCCAGCGACCGCAACCAGCGGGTTCAGAACCAGGCGTGATGAGTGCCCGACTCAGCCCGGCCGGTCAGAATGGACTGGTCGGGTCGAGCCGGGGCTTTACGGTGTGCAGAAAGGATTGTGACGTGACAGAACGAGTAAGCCTGTGGGGCGGGCGGTTCGGCTCCGGTCCCGCCGACGATTTGGCAAAGCTTTCGAAATCGACGCATTTTGACTGGCGTCTGGCACAGTATGACCTGGCCGGTTCGCGTGCTCACGCTCGCGTTCTGCACAGGGCTGGGCTGCTTGACGAAGCCGAACTCGAGGGGATGCTCAAGGCCCTCGACGAACTGGGCCGTCGGGTGGCATCGGGAGAGTTCGCTCCCGTTGAATCCGACGAGGACGTCCACTCTGCTCTTGAACGCGGTCTGCTTGAGATTGCCGGAACCGAGCTCGGCGGCAAGCTGCGAGCCGGCCGCAGCCGCAACGATCAGATCGCCACAATGGGCCGGATGTACGTTCGCGACTCTTCGCGCGTCATTGCCCAGCAGGTTCTTGCTGTTGTCGAAGCGCTCGTGACCCAGGCGGCAGCCCACCCGGATGCTCCCATGCCCGGCCGCACGCACCTTCAGCACGCTCAGCCGGTTCTCCTTGCCCACCACCTGCTGGCCCACGCGTGGCCGCTCATGCGTGACGTTGAAAGGCTCATCGACCTTGACAAGCGAGCCGCGGTGTCCGCCTATGGTTCGGGCGCTCTGGCTGGTTCTTCACTCGGTCTGGACCCGCAGGCGGTGGCGGAAGACCTCGGCTTCCCCACCTCGACGGAGAACTCGATCGACGGCACCGCCAGCCGCGACATCTTCGCCGAGTTCGCGTGGGTGACGGCGATGATCGGCGTGGACCTTTCTCGTCTGTCCGAAGAGATCATCCTCTGGAACACCAATGAGTTCTCCTTCATAAAACTGTCGGACAACTACTCGACTGGATCGTCGATCATGCCGCAGAAGAAGAACCCAGACGTCGCCGAGCTCACCCGCGGAAAGGCGGGACGGCTCATCGGCGATCTGACCAGCCTGCTGGTCACACTGAAAGCTCAGCCTCTGGCGTACAACCGCGACCTGCAGGAGGACAAAGAGCCGATCTTCGACGCGGTTGACACGCTCACACTCCTGCTGCCGGCGTTTGCCGGCATGATCGCGACGGCGGAGTTCAACACTGAGCGCATGGCGCAGCTTGCTCCGCGCGGTTTTGCGCTGGCAACCGATATTGCCGAATGGCTGGTCCGTGAGGGTGTGCCGTTCCGCGTGGCGCACGAACTTTCCGGTGCTGCCGTGAAGAAAGCCGAAGACCGCGGTGTTGAACTGTGGGATCTCAGCGATGCCGACTACGCCGAAATCTCCGAGCACTTCACCCCGCAGATGCGCGAAGTGCTCAGCACCCTGGGCTCTGTCGATTCGCGCAATGCCAAGGGCGGAACCGCTCGCAGCGCCGTGCAGACTCAGCTGGAAAACGCGCGGGCCCAGCTTCGCCTGCTCAGCGAGTTCGCCCAGAACTGACCAAACTCGACACGGCGGCCGCGTGCACCTTGGGCACGCGGCCGTGTCTGTACACGTAGAATGCCCTGTGGAGCTCAAGCTCCCACAGAGCAGAAACAGAAAGGCCAAAAGTGACCGACGTCCTCAGCGATCTCCAGGCTCGCGCAATTGCCGCGCAGACGACCGACGAAGACGCTCTTCGAGCAGCTCTCACCGGCGGGTCGCTGACGTTCTATGTTGGCTTCGACCCGACTGCGCCCAGTATTCACATGGGCAATCTGGTGCAGGTGCTCGTTGCCCGCCGCCTGCAGATGGCAGGCCACTACCCGCTCATGCTCGTCGGCGGTGCGACCGGTCTGATCGGCGACCCGCGGATGTCGGGGGAGCGGACCCTCAATGAACGCGATGTCGTTGAGGGCTGGGTTGAGAAGATTCGCTCCCAGATTGAACGCTTCCTGGACTTCGACGGTCCGCACGCGGCTCGCATGGTCAACAATCTCGACTGGACCAAGGACATTTCCGCACTGGACTTCCTGCGTGATGTTGGCAAGCACTTCTCCGTTAACCGCATGCTGGCCAAGGAAGCCGTTGCCGCGCGTCTGAAGTCTGAAGACGGCATCTCGTTTACCGAGTTCGCCTACCAGCTGCTGCAGGGCAATGACTACCTCGAGCTCAACCGCCGCTACGGTGTGACGCTGCAGACCGGCGGTTCGGATCAGTGGGGCAATCTCACCAGCGGTGTTGATCTCATTCGCCGGGTTGAGCGCAAATCGGTGCACGCCATGTCCACGCGCTTGATCACCAAGGCTGACGGCACCAAGTTCGGCAAGACCGAATCCGGCACCGTGTGGTTGGATCCCTCGCTCACCTCGCCGTACGCTTTCAGCCAGTTCTGGCTCAACACGGCAGATGCCGATGCGCCGGGCTACCTCCGCGTGTTCTCGCTGCGTCCGCTGGAGGAAATCGAAGACATCATCGAGCAGTTCCAGGCTGAACCGCACAAGCGCTTGGTGCAGCGAACCCTCGCCGAGGACGTCACGACTCTCGTACACGGCAAGGAAGAATCCGATCAGGCGTTCGCCGCCGCGGCTGCGCTGTTCGGCACTGGTGACCTGCGCGAACTCCAGCCTTCTACGCTGGGTTCGGCAGTTGCTTCGCTGCCGAGTCTGGAAGTCGACAGCTCTGCGATCCCGGCGGGACTGTCGGTTGCTGACGCTTTTGCGGGATCGGGGATCGTAAAATCGAAGGGCGACGCCCGTCGTGCTGTGAAGGAAGGCGGCGCCTACATCAACAACGAGCGGGTCACGGATGCCGAGGCGCCGCTCACCGGTCAGCAGCTCCTTCCGATTGACGGGGGATCGGCTGTTCTGCTGCGTCGCGGCAAGCGAACGCTGGGTGCTGTGATCGTGCGCGATAACTGACCGAAGTCGGTCCGCGAAGACGGAAGAAGGGAGCGGATTTGCGTCCGCTCCCTTCTGTGTACTAAGTTAGCCCTCGCTGCCGAAAACGGGCGGGTGCGAGTCCGCCGGTGATGTAGATGCTGATTCAGGCAACTGGATCAGGCAGCAGACTCGGAACGGAGTTCTTCGAGTGACTGGCTTCACACGGAAGCAAGTTGCAAAGAGAAAATCCGCAGGGTAGAGTAGAGATCCGGTCGCAGGGAAACCTGAGATTAACGGATTGAAACCTCGGCCTGAACATAGCAATTCTGGAAGGTTCGCTGTTGCGGACTGAAAGGTTTTGGCGTCTGTTCTTTGTCAACTCAATAGCGTGTTTGTTTGTTTCGTGGTGCCAGATTTTTTGTTTTCTGGCCATGGATTTTTTTGATTTGTAGCAGGATGATGCTGGCAGCTGTTGTGGTTGTTGGTGTTGTTTTGTTCTTGTCAGTTTTCTTTTGGTTGGGATCTTCTTTTTGTTTTTAGTGGAGAGTTTGATCCTGGCTCAGG
>NZ_LR723007.1:0-1332 GCF_902500275.1 Brevibacterium sp. Marseille-P9724
CTCAACCCCGAGCAGGTGCGCCGCCACGGCGGCGTCCAACTCCTCCGAGCGGGAGGCGTGGAGGGCATCGCGTACGACGGTCCGTACCCACGTGCTCGGAGCCAGCCCGAGCCGCTTCGCACGAGTGCGAAGCGCCGCGAGCGTCTCCTCCCCGAAGTCGGTATCGAGCTTCGCGCGGCCCCCACGACGACGCTTCGCGCCGCCGTGACTCTGACGCACAGCCTCCGCATCAGCCCGACCGGTGTTCACCTGGGAGTCGGTCTGCTGCTCCACCTGTACGCCAGAGTGGCAAGCAGTAGGCCTGTCGGACACATCGCTGACGCTCGTGTCCTCCAGCCCTGCTTGCGAGGGGCCTCCGGCCCCCTCGACCCCCTGGAAGAGCGAATGCTGATCGGTGCTCATGCGGCACCTTCGATCAGCGCCAGCGGCACGTCCGGACTTCGCACCGCGAGCCCGCTGAGCAGCTCCGCGACCGCACCGTCCGCGTCGTGTTCCGCCGAGGTCTCCGGACCGTACGTAAGTTCCCGCGACCCGGCGTTCTGGTGGTACGCGTTGCCGTACATGCCGGGCGTGTGCGCGGCGGTCGGGATGCTGCACTGGTGCCACTCGTAGGGCTCGATCTTCCCGATGTGCTGCACGAGGTAGCGGTTGATGTCGTCGGCGCGGTAGACCTTCACGACCGACGCCAGGCGGCGGATGAACTGGTCCAGCGCCTCGTCCACGTTGCCCTTCTGGCGGGCGTAGTAGAAGAACTCGACCGGCTCGATCGTCGCCGTAATCACGATGAGGCGCGGAGCCACCTCGCCCTTGTTCTTGTACCGAGCCTTCGCAGGCGAGGCGTTATACGGATCGAGCAGCAGCAGCCAATCGTTCGCGTCCATCGCCGAGGCCCGCAGATCGTCCAGCAGCAGCACCTCCTCGCCCCGCCAGTCATCCAATGGGTTCCCCGTCGCGGCACGGTAGACCTGCCACCGCTCGCCATGTGCATTGGCCGCGCTAATCGCCTCGGTGATGAAATCCGTTGCGAACCGAGTCTTGCCGATTCCGGCATCCCCGTGGACGAACACCACGTGCGTCGAGAAGGCACCGGCGCGCAGCTTCGCGGCCGCCCGGTACGCGCCGCACTGGCCGACCCCCGCGTGGTGGACAAGGCCGGTCTCGAAGCGGTGATCGAGGAGCAGAACCAGCAGCTCGACGACGCCGGGGAACGTGTGCCGAGGATGCGGCTGCACAGCCCCGTCAGCAAGAAGGGCAAGCGCGCCGGGCAGGAGACCTGGACGCTCTACATCGAGGACCGCCGCGGCGAGTCCGGCCGCGCCGATCGCCGCAAAC